>JAILKC010000121.1 GCA_024694055.1 Lachnospiraceae bacterium
GTTCTTCCTGTTGCTACCAGGTCATTCGGTGGTATCGGCGTATTCGCTATCAAGGAGATGGGACGTTTCTATCGTCACGTACTCATCGAGAAGAACTATCCTCATCACGGTGCAGTTACCTTCGGTCATCACGGAAAGGCACTCTACGAGGTATTCAAGTACATCGGAGTTCCGATCGAGGATATCAACTACAACCAGCCTAAGAGCCTTCCTTATCCTACAGAGAATCCTTTCGCATAAGATAAGGAATAAGGAATACGGATAACAGACTGACATTAAGGGACGGGTCATTTGACCCGTCCCTTTTTAAATCCTATCTGTCAAGTGACATCACAGCACAAGGTCAACATGCTGAACGGTTCCAACATCACCGTTTTCTTTAAGATAGATGCCGGTCTTTTTTATGATTCCGTTGGTGGCATTATCTGTCTGGTTGTTGAGAGAAAATTCTGTATCTACATTTCCCAGATAGATGGCTCCGACTCCAAAATCTTTTAAACTTATCAGATTATCATTGCCATCATCATCTTTCTGCCAGATAAGCAGATGTTTATACACTTCATCTGCCTCGTCAATCCATCCGTTGCCGTCGCTGTCGTATTCTGACAGATCTGCAAATCCGTCACCGCTCTTTGTACCGAACAACTCCGAGCCGTCGCCTATCTTACCGTCGCCGTTCTTATCCAGTGCCAGAAATCCGCTGTTACCTGTAGCATAAGATATCTCGTCTTCCTTGCCGTCACAGTCGATATCGAATCTGAATTTCTTATCACTTAACGTAGTGATACCTTTTCCGGCATTGAACACCAGTGGATCGGTCACAATGTAGTTCTCTTTGGAAATGGATTGGGATATGGATGCAAAGGCACGAGACATTCTGAGCTCTGCCCCAAAACTTATCTCCTTTCCATCAGCTGTATGTACGACACCTGTTGAACAAAATACAGTATCTTCTTTTTCCCACGCTGTAGTCTGAGAAGCAGTTACTCTGCTCCAAAGTGTTCCTCCTGTGGTTCCGGGTGAACGAAGATCCACGGCACTAATCGAAGCAGATGCAGACAGACTCATATTGTAGGTTGCTTTGAATGATGCAGTCATCGCCCTTAGCTCGTTTTGATCGATCTTGATACGCTTAGGCGGCGTATCTTCATATTTCTCACCGCGTAATGTTGCCAAGATCTGCCTTAACAATCTGATCATATTGTCGACATATTCATTATCCATATCCTGATTGTTTTGTGAACTTTGCTTTTGAAGCTGCATCTTTTCCATCATCCTGTTAAGATGGTTCTGCTCGTTCTTTTTCTGCCCTTCCTCCTGTAATTGCTTAGAATGACTTATCTGTCTATCCAATTGTTCCATATAAGAACCCTTCGCCTGGGCAGAGAATTCCAGCGTAGCCGCAACGTCTGCTTTTACTTCCCGCGAATGTGAACTTGTATAGGAAAAGGCGGAGAAATCCCGTGCAGAAGACATAGTTATAGAACTGTCTTTAATAATCATCGTATTTCCTCCTTGAAATAAAAAAATACGCAACATCGAAGTGATTGCGTATCCTTCCCTGACGAACTTATGCAGAACTTCCGTGTACTGATAATGCGTGCCTTATCAGGCAGTTCCTATCATATGCCCGATAGGGAATTGACCTCCATGTCGTAATATATATCGGATGATATTTCCGAATTCTTTAGATACAAAACGTAAAAATGCAGAAATCTGTTTACAGATAAAAAGGACGGGCAAACGCCCGTCCCTAAATCATTTTATAAGATTATTTCAGCAGTTCCCAGAAACTCACGGCACTTGCTGCAGCAACATTTAATGAATCAACACCATGATACATAGGGATTCTGACACGATAATCACATGCGTCGATAATCTCACGGGGAAGTCCCGGTCCTTCGGAACCAAGCACAACGGCAAATCTCTCACTTGCTCTTATCTCATCATTGTCGATGCTTGTAGAATCATCAGTCAATGCCATGGCCACGGTCTTATATCCTTTGGACTGAAGTAATGATATAAGCGAGGTTCCGGCAGATTGTTCTTTAGTCACCTTGGTCCATGGTATCTGGAATACCGTACCCATGCTTACTCTTGAAGCGCGTCTGGTAAGAGGATCTACTGACGGGTAGGTAAGTATCACTCCGTCCATCCCCAAAGCGGCAGCAGAGCGGATGATCGCACCGACATTGGTAGGATTCACCACATCATACAAAACAGCTATGTGATGTTTATCCTGACAAAAAGCATCTAAAGGTATCTCCTGCTTACGCCTGAGAGTCATCCATAGTCCACGTACAAGCTCATAGCCCGTAAGCTCACTTACTACAGCATGACCAGCTATATATACAGGAATGGATTCCTTCTTTTCATTTCCCCATATACGTGCAATTGCATCGAAAACAGGGGCGGCTTCAATTTCCATCCGCTCAGTCTCTACAAGCATCGAAAGCGGCTCATATCCAGCTTCCAGTGCACGAAGTATCACATTGGCACTTTCTGCAAGAAAGATTCCCATATCCGGTTCATTGTATCTGTATAACTGCACCTCGGATATTCTTGAAAAAACGTCAAGCTCAGGTGCATTTATATCATTTATTTCAATCAGATTCATAGTGAGGATATCATAAGCAACTTGCGTACATATGTCAAGAGTATTTCTGATTTTGTCAATCTGTAAAATCGATATGTAAGCTGTCGCATTCTTTACAAGCTTTTTCACACATCCGCTTAAAAGAACGCATATATTTTCCAAGGATTGCTTCTGCTTCAGTAAATCCCGAAAAAAGAATCGTCCATTTACAGCCCTCATCGGTTAACACATCATACAGGGCATCAAGCGTACCTCCGTAGTAATCCGGTAGAGGCAGATTTTCCCTTAATACATCCTGGAATTCATCCACCGAATATATTCGATCCAAAGTGATTTTGTATTGATAGTCCATATCAGTTTCCATGTTGTTCTCCATATCCATCCTGTATTTCAAATTACAGTCTTTTACTCCGTGCCATACAATAACGTAAAAGAAGCATAGTGATCATCAGTATAGTATATCAGACCGTCATCGGAGTATATGATCCTTTTTGCTCCGCGCTTTTGCTTACCAATTGTATCTATATCACATTCATAATATTTTCTGCCCTTTTTATCCGGAAGAAGTCCCTCATAATTACCGTAATAGTCGCCGCCTATACACATGCCGGTCGCATATTCTTCCAACGAGCCGCCTTCCCAGCCAAGTTTTTGCGCTTCTTTTTTGGTCATATAATTGGATGGAAGTTTTCCGTATATATGAATATATTCCGCTACGGAATCCGCATCATCATATACTCCGTCTTCTGAGATCCCATCTTTTTGCGTCGCATTCTGAGGTTCAGTCGCATATGTATCCGCCTCATTTACAGTCTCAGTCGGATAATTGACATCCCGTGCAAGATCATATACAGGTTGCTTCTCACTGCATGCAGTCAGCTGAAGACTCAGTAATAGCGTAAAAAGCAATGCGCTAATTTTTTTTTTCATGCTTATGTTCCTTTTATCTCTATCCTGTCCAGTATACCATGTACTCCGACATCTTTATGGGTCGGAAGGAATTCTATTTTTTTCTCTTATGTTTCCATATAATCATATCGACATATCGATATAAAATCAAATTATGTGATATTATATAAGGTATGAAAGATAACAAGACTGCCAACAGATATGGCAAAAGGGCCTTCAGGATAATAGTGATCAGTCTTATTTCCATGATCGTCGTCGGAGTTGGATCAGCTGTTCTTTTTTACAGCCTGACCGGCAGACTTTATACGACGGAAGAACCGGAGATTGTTACATATGACAGACATTATGCATTTATAGTCAGCAATGATGACAGTGAATTCTGGAATGAGGTATATGCATCTATCTGTGACGAAGCCGCCCTTAATAATATATACATCGAAAATATGGAAGATTCGCTTGGTGTCAATTACTCAGACACCGATCTTTTACGTGTAGCCATCAATTCTTCGGTGGATGGGATCATATATGGAGGAACTACAGATGATACCGCGGCTTCACTTATTGATGAAGCGGTCAATGACGGAATAGCCGTAGTGATACTGCAAAATGATATAGAGGCATCCATGAGGCAATGCTTTGTCGGAGTGAACAATTATGAACTGGGTCAGATGTATGCTTCCCAGATATCAAAACTTGCGGAGAATTACGATGAGGCAAAACCGATAACGGCGGATATACTTGTTAATATATCTATGAACGAAGGCGCTTCCAACGTCATAGCGATGGCCATAGAAGATTATTTCTCTGATAATTATCCTGACATGATCATGCCGGAACTCCAGATCATACGTGTTAATACGGAAGATACATTCAGTGTGGAAGAAGATATAAAAAAGCTTTTCATGAAAGAAGAAAACCTTCCGGATATAATGCTGTGTCTGAACAGCATATACACCCAGTGTGTATATCAGGCGATCATTGATCAGAATAAAGTCGGTGATGTGTCTGTTGTAGGTTATTTTGCAAATAAAAGTATTTTGGAAGCCATAGATAAGAAGATTATCTATTCTACCATTTCTGTGGACACTGAAGAGATGGGACGAGACAGCGTACAGGCACTTATGGAATATGAAGATACAGGATATACCAATTCCTATGTTCCGATAAGTACGCAGGTAATAGGCAGAAAAGAAGCCAAGGCACTATTGTATGGAGATAAGAAAAATGAGTAGTGCACCGGAAAGAATATGGAACAGAGCATCTATACAGAGCAAGCTCATGCTTGCATTCCTGATACCCATGACGGTTATTCTTGTTATGAATGCAATGATGTATTACAGTGTCAATTCCATGATCAACAGAATAGACGCTGTATATGACAGCAATGTCAGGTTGAACAGACTGGCTGACCAACTGACGGTATTACAGAATTCAATGCGGGAGTATCTGGAGAACAAGGGAACCACGGCGCTTGAGGCTTACTATGTTGCAGATCAGGATTACAGAGAATGTGTGAGTGACATCAGTGGATCATTATCGGGATCCATGGCGATCATGCAGCAGAATATTGTGAACCAGTCGTACAAGTATCTTCAGGTTGTAGATGATACGGTTCAGGCCAAGCGAGGAAGAAATGTAGAAAAATATAAGACCGGATACGAAAAGACGATGGTGATGTATGCGGATCTTCAGAACTGTATATATTCGCTTAATAATGAACAGTTTAAGACCAATACCAAGAACTATTACGTGCTTCTTTCTGCGTTAAGATATATGCAGATCATATCCATAGCATTATTGATATTTATTGGAGTAGTCAATATACTTGCTCTTTATCTGCTTACCAGATCCATGACCAGACCGCTTACGGAATTGTCCCATGCTGCGGATAAGGTGGCAGGTGGAGATTTTGATATTGAGCTCGAGTATCCGCAGTCAGAAGATGAGATAGGAAGAGTATCCCGTGCGTTTACCAAGATGGTGAGCAGCATACAACAATATATATCCGAGATCAGAGACAGCATGCGAAGAGAGAGCGAGATGAAAGAATCAGAGCTTACCATGCAGACGAGGATGAGAGAAGCGGAACTTAAATCGCTGCAGGCTCAGATCAATCCGCATTTTCTTTTTAATACTCTTAATGCAGGTGCTCAGCTTGCAATGATGGAGGGTGCCGATAAGACCACGGAATTCATCCGTAATATGGCTGACTTTTTCCGGTACAATATTAAAAGTATAGATAAGGATGTTTCTTTGGACGAGGAATTGAGTCTCGTAGATAATTACATATATATACTTAATGTGAGATTTGACGGAGAGATACATTATCACAAAGAGACGGATGATACTCTTGGAGCTATTAGGGTTCCGAGCATGATATTGCAGCCCATAGTGGAGAACGCGGTCAACTATGGTATTCGTGATATTGATTGGGAAGGTCATATTACACTTAAGACATACAAGGCCGGTGATCTGGTACATATATCCATAGCCGATAACGGTGTGGGCATGACAAAGGACAAGATTGAGAAGATACTTTCAGGAACGGGTCTTGCTGCTGATACCGAAAAAAATGATTCCAACGGTATAGGTCTTGGGAATGTTATTGAGAGGATAAGGATATTTACCGGACGGGAAGATGTAATGTCGATCATCAGTGAAGGAGAAAACAAGGGCACTGAGTTTATCATAAAAGTACCGATGCATGTATAGATTGATGATTCATATATGAAAGGATAGAGATGTACAGGATATTACTTGCGGATGATGAAGGAATCGTACTTAATTCCCTTAAGTTTCTGATAGAAAAGAATTTTGACGGTAAATTCGAGATAGAGACTGCCAAAACGGGTCGTGGCGCCATAGAGACAGCTCTGGATTTCAGGCCTGATATCATATTCATGGATATACAGATGCCGGGAATAAACGGTATAGATGCCATGAAGGAGATACGTCAGTCACTTCCGGGAGTTATCTTTGTTGTGCTTACGGCTTATGACAAATTCGATTATGCCAAAGAATCCATAAATCTGGGTGTAATGGAGTACCTCAATAAGCCTTTTGATCAAAAAGATATTGTAAATGTGATCGGTCAGGCGATCGATCAGATAGAAGACAGGATAAGGCGCAGAAAAGCAGATCTTCAGACCAAGGAAAGACTGGAGACAGTTACTCCCATTATAGAAAACGGATTTATATATTCGGTCATTTTCGAAGAGCAGGTGGATGAAGATATTGCCAATTATAAGGATCTGCTTGGAATCACAAGCTCATACGGATATATGATGACAGTAATATTCGGTGAGAAACAGCAGGGACACCTTATGACAAATGTTGTGGGAAGTTCCGTCAAGGCACAGATCACATACTACAGTAAGGTCAGAGAGCTAATAAAAGAGACATTCAGCGAATCCGTTGTCGGTAATATCTCAGCAAACAGGATTCCGGTGTATATGCCCACTGCCGAGTCGCATATGGAGTACAGCGAAAGAGGCGTAGTCATAGAGAAGTGCCGTGCGCTGGTCAGAAATATGGCCAAAGCGACTGACATATCTTTCAGAATAGGTATCGGAGGTATCAAGAGAATCAAGAATGCGTCGGAATCATATGAAGAAGCGTTGAAAGCATTGATATCAACGAACGGAAGTGTAGCGCATGTGGATGATCTGCCCATAGCCGTATCATATGAAGAAAGCTATCCTGTAGATATAGAGAAGGCTATTTTTGAAAAGCTTGAGGACGGAAATACGGACGAATGTCTGCTCCGAGCCGGTGAATTCTTTGACTGGATGATAGACAGATATTCGGATGATGTGATGAGTGTAAGACTTAAAGCTCTTGAATTTGTACTTCGTGCTGAATCCACGATGTACAGGAGCGGAGGTCCTACATATGAATTCGCCAGCCGCAAAGATTACTTAAGTCAGATCATGGAAACTGAGAATCTTGACAGACTTAAAGCCTGGTATATGGAAAAGTTCAGAACCGCAGTGGGAAATGTGACGACGGGAAGCAAGGACAGGACTCATCATGTGATTAAAAAAGCCATAGATTATATAGAAGAGAACTTCCATAAAGAAATATCCCTTGACGAGCTTGCCGGTGAACTTGGAATAAGCTCATACTATTTCTCCAAGTTGTTTAAGGAGGAAAAAGGAGAGGGATTTGTGGAATATCTTACACGCAGGCGCGTGGATGAAGCCAAAGAACTGCTAAAGAGTCCGGAACACAGTATCAAGGAAGTAGGTGTTGCCTGTGGATATACGGATCCGAATTATTTCAGCAGAATATTCAAAAAGGCAACAGGAATGACTCCGACAGAGTATAAAGAAAAGATATAGAATATGAAAAGACGAATTTTAGAATCAGGTATTACAAAAGTCAGGAGAATACTCGGCATATCTTTAATGATGATCTTGATGTTGACGGCTTTGACCGGATGCAGTCAGAATCCGTCAGATGATGAAGTCAAGGAAGAAGAGGAAGAGGATACGTTGGATATAGGACTGTCCATAGACTCTCTTGTAATTGAAAGGTGGCAAAGAGAAAGGGATCTTTTTGTATCAAAGGCTACGGAGCTGGGAGCGGAAGTTAACGTACAGAATGCAAACGGTGAAGTTGAAGAACAGATCAAGCAGATTCAGTATTTTATTGATAAAAAAGTAGATGTTATAGTCATAATATCCATTGATGATGAAGCGTTAAACGATGTGATTGCCAAGGCAAAAAAAGCCGGTATCAGAGTGATAGCTTATGACAGACTTATCAGAAATGCCAATGTGGATGTATATATGTCCGTAGATAATGAGCGTGTCGGAGAGTTGATGGCGACATACATCAAGAAAGCGATAGGCAATTCGGGGACGATCATTCAGATCAAGGGCTCTCCTACGGATTATAATGTTCAGATGGTGCAAAACGGATTTGAGCGCATAATCAGTACCACGGATATCCATATCGTTTATTCGGAATACTCTGATAACTGGATGGCTGAGAACGGATACAGAGTAACCAGCAATTATCTTGCTTCGGGAAGAGTGCCGGATGCCATAATGTGCGGTAATGATAACATAGCTTCGCAGTCTATAAGAGCATTGAATGAGAACAGACTGGGTGGTCAGGTATGTGTAGTGGGTCAGGATGCAGATCTGGAGGCGTGTCAGCGCATAGTGGAAGGTACACAGTATATGACGGTATTTAAACCGGTGGAAATGTTGGCCAAGTCGGCAGCAGAAATGGCAGTTGCCATGGCCAAGGGAGAAGATCTGGGAATAAAAGACACCATCAATGACGGAACCTATGACGTACCTTATGAGAAACTCGATCCGATAGCGGTAACTGCTGAGAATATGGATGAGGTTATTACCGGAAAATACCATCAGGAGAGTGAAATATATATTAATGTAAGAGATTGATATATCATTTATAAGAAAGCATTGCAAGAGCAACAGGACAAAATTGTGCTAATCGGAACAATTTTGTCCTGTTATTTATTCACACCTTGTTCATAAACTGTTAAAAATTTGAAGAAATTGACAAGTTGTTGCTATTTATTCTGTGATAAAGTACTAACTGTAACAGAGCGACACAGTGTCGACTCGGATAATAAAAAGGGAGGACAAGAAAAATGTCAAAGAAGTTTTTAGGTATTTTACTTGCTACAGCAATGGTTGCCGGAACTTTAGTTGGATGTGGTTCTGCAGCTACAAGCACAGACGCAGCAGCTCCTGCAGCTAAGGAAGAAGCAGCTCCTGCAGCAGACACAGCAGCAGACACAGCTACAGACACAGCAGCTCCTGCAGCAACAGGCAACAAGGTAGGTGTGGCTATGCCCACTAAGGATCTTCAGAGATGGAACCAGGATGGTGCCAACATGGAGGCAGAGCTTAAGGCAGCAGGCTATGAAGTAGACCTTCAGTATGCATCTAACGATGTACAGCAGCAGGTTTCACAGATCGAGAACATGATCAACGGTGGTTGCTCAGTACTCGTTATCGCATCTATCGATGGTGATTCACTCGGAACAGTCCTTGCATCAGCTAAGGAAAAGGGTATCCCCGTAATCGCTTATGACCGTCTTATCATGAACACAGATGCAGTTTCTTACTACGCTACATTTGATAACTACATGGTAGGTACAAAGCAGGGTGAGTACATCAGAGATCAGTTAGATCTTGACAATGCAGCAGGCCCGTTCAATATCGAGCTTGTAACAGGTGATCCTGGTGACAACAACGCTAAGTTCTTCTTCAACGGTGCTATGGACGTTCTTAATCCTTACATCGATGCAGGCAAGCTTGTTGTTAAGTCTGGTCAGACAAAGTTTGATGAGTGTGCTACAGCAGAGTGGTCTTCAGCTAACGCTCAGTCAAGAGCAGAGAACATTCTCTCATCTTTCTATGCAGATGGCTCTAACCTCGACGCTTGGATGTGTTCTAAC
>JAILKC010000083.1 GCA_024694055.1 Lachnospiraceae bacterium
AGACGAGGACAAAAAGGATACATCCGAGATCACGGACGGGGCATGGGTTCCTGAATATGTTTGATTGCTATGGCCACCGTCGTCTCACCGTTAAAAGGCACTCTTCCGGTAAGCATCTCAAACAATGTGATACCCAACGAATAGATGTCACTCTTCTCATCCGAATACCCGCCTCTTGCCTGTTCGGGGCTGGTGTAATGCACACTTCCCATCACATTGGATGTGATGGTATTGCTGCTTACTGCCTTGGCTATGCCAAAGTCAGTCACCTTCACTTTTCCGTCCTTGGATATCATGATGTTCTGAGGCTTGATATCCCTGTGGATGATATGATTGTTATGCGCAGCCTCTATACCCATGGATACCTGGATGGCTATACTCGTAGCCTCCTTCACCGAGAGTCTTGACTTGCGTTCTATATACTTCTTGAGGGTAATACCCTCAACAAGTTCCATAACAATATACTGGGTGCCGCCCTCTTCACCAACGTCATAGACATTGACAATATTAGGGTGCATCATACCTGCCGCAGCCTGCGCTTCGGCACGGAATTTGGATACAAAATTGGCGTTCTCGGAAAACTCCTGCTTGAGTACCTTAACAGCCACAGGCCTGTTAAGCTTGTGGTCTTTGCCTTTATATACGTCCGACATTCCGCCGGTACCTATTTTCTCGAGGATCTCATAACGATCCCCAAGCATCATTCCAATCTTTATCATCTATTATCCTCATCAAGCCCCGGTTCGATCAAAACCACGGCTATGTTGTCTTTTCCACCATTGTTGTTGGCAGCATTAACAAGGCCTTCTGCTTTCTCCACAAGGTCTCTCTGCCCATGAAGGATCATCCTGATCTCTTCATCCTCTATCATATTGGTAAGACCGTCCGAACACATAAGCACTATGTCTCCGCGACATAACCTCACCTGAAAAAAGTCAATCTTAAGATCATCTTCGGCACCTATGGCTCTGGTAATGATATTCTTGTCCGGATGACTGCGGGCCTGATCGCGTCTGATACCGCCCATCCTGACCATCTCCTCTACCAGCGAATGGTCCCTGGTGATCTGTCTTATCTCTCTGCTGTTAATAACATAGAGTCTGCTGTCGCCCACATTGGCCACACACAGCAGGTCCTTATCAATTGTAGCCGCTACCATGGTAGTACCCATACCGTTAAGGGCTTCGTCCGACTCCGCACGTTCTCTTACCACCTCATTGGCATGGGAAATAGCCTTCTCCAACACCGGCACCGTGCCTGTATCGGGAGAAGACTCCACCGTCTCAACTATTGTCTCTATGGCACACTTAGATGCGTAGTCGCCGGCCTTATGACCGCCCATGCCATCTGCTACCAGGAACAGATTGGGCAAAGGACCCACCGGCATCTCGGAAGTGTACACATAGTCCTGATTCATCTTCCTTTTCTTACCTATATCGGTTATGGAAAAAGTCTTGATCATAGTCTTTCACTTGACGGATATATTCATATCCGCAATGGCAGAATGTCGATATTACAGATACTTACGCCTTAACTGTCCGCACGCTCCGTCAATATCCTGCCCCATTTCTCTTCTAATAGTAACATTATTTGCGTTTTTTTCAAGTTTATTTTTGAACGCCTCTATCGCCTCTTTGGTACCGCGCTTATAATCGCGTTCCTTTACACTGTTGACCGGGATAAGGTTGATATGTGCTCCCAGTTTTTTTGCGATCCTGCCAAGATCTTCCGCATCTTCCAAAGAGTCATTAACGCCTGCTATCAGACTGTATTCAAGTGTGATACGTCTTCCCGTCTTTTCAAAATAATAAGTACATGCTTCTATAAGTTCGCTTATTGAATACTCATTGGCTATGGGCATGATCGTACGACGCTTCTCATCCGTGGGCGCATGCAGCGAAAGTGCAAGGGTAAGACTTAAGCCCTCATCTGCAAGCTTATATATACCCGGAACGATGCCGCATGTCGATATGGTCACATTCCTGCCTGACAGATTATATCCTTTTTCATCCGTCAGAAGTCTGTAGAACCTGACAATGTTGTCATAATTGTCCATAGGTTCTCCTATGCCCATCACGACCACATTGGATACGCGTTCCCCGGTATCTCTGATCACCGAATAGATCTGTTCAAGCATCTCGGAAGCGGTGAGGCTCCTTACAAGACCGTCTATGGTAGATGCGCAGAATCTGCATCCCATACGGCATCCCACCTGCGATGATATGCATACGCTGTTGCCATGCTTATAACGCATGAATACGCTCTCGACCATATTACCGTCAGGCAGTCTGAACAGATACTTTCTCGTACCATCCTGCGCGGATTCCTGCATATCCTCCTTTAGCAATACAGTCAGAGGATACTCTTCCTTAAGCCTCTGACGCAAAGCTTTTGAGAGATTGGTCATCTCGTCATAGTCCGATACGAGTTTAACATGCATCCATTCATATATCTGTCCTGCTCTGAATGCAGGCTCGCCCATGTCTTTTATAAGAATCTTAAGTTCTTCCTGCTTAAGTGATTTAATGTCCATCTGTCTTACGAAATACCGCGGTATAGAATCCGTCATGTCCGTCTTCCATATATAACTGCTTCACCGCTTTGAGTTCAAAGCCTTCATGAGACGCTATATATTCCGCATTCTTATCATTCTCCGCCCTACGCATCGTACAGGTACTGTACACCAATACTCCGCCCGGTTTAACATATCTTACGGCATTATCGATTATGCTTTTTTGCAATGCCACGATCTCATCAAGACTCTGCTTCGTGACATTATATTTGATATCCGGTTTTTTGCCAATCACTCCAAGCCCCGAACAAGGCACATCGGCCAGGACCAGATACGCCGACTCGCACAGTTTCTCATCATACACAGTAGCATCACTTATGTCCGTGGATATCATGTCATCGCATCTCATGCGTCTAATATTGTCCAGCGTAATCCCAAGCTTATGCTCGCTTATGTCAAAGCTTAAGATACTGCCATGCATCCCGTATCTCCTGAGTTTGGATGCGGCATGCATGCTTTTACCGCCCGGAGCCGCACACAGATCAAGCACCCTGTATCCGTCGGCCGGTCTGTCTCCCTTTAATATCTC
>JAILKC010000101.1 GCA_024694055.1 Lachnospiraceae bacterium
TAATCCATGATATAATGTAGGATATTAAGGAGGTTTGACGTATGCATAACAGGATTCTGATTGTCGCCGAGACGGAAGGATTCCTCATAAAAGGTCTGGAGACCAAGCTTAAGGGTATAGGGCTTGAATCCCGTTACTCGGTACCCAAAATGAGAGATCTTGAGGATAAATGTACTGATACGGATCTGATATTTATCTTTACGGATGAAAATGTCGGATTATATCCCGAATCCTTGGTGTATATTAAGGACCGTTGTGTTGAGAATGACGAACAGGTTGTGGTCATAGGTGCAGAGGCGGAGTACGAAGTGATACGAAGCTTTATTCCTGATGCATATATGTTCAAATTCTTCAAGCGCCCGCTTGATATGGAAGCACTTATCAATGACATAGAAGAATATATGGAGGAGAGTGCGCAGCACGCCAGGAAGAAGAGCATTCTCATAGTCGATGATGATGTATCATATATGGGAATGATCATGGACTGGCTTAAGGATAAGTATCGTGTATCTTTGGCCAATTCGGGGATGCAGGCCATTACCTGGCTTGCCAAGAACCATGCTGATCTTATATTGCTTGATTATGAGATGCCCATTACCAGCGGCCCTCAGGTGCTTGAGATGATCAGATCAGATCCGTCCACTGCGGATATACCGGTTATGTTTTTGACCGGCAAGGGCGATAAGGAAAGCATAATGAGGGTTCTGTCACTTAAGCCTGTGGGTTATCAGTTAAAAACCATAGAACGCAAACAGTTGCGTGAGAATATTGCCAATTTCTTTACCACACAGGACACCAAAAAGTAAGTGATCTGTTCGGATCTGATGATATGAAAGATAAAAATAACCAAAAATCGAGTTCGATTTTTGGTTATTTTTTTAAGATTGACATACAAGACGTAGTTGGATATACTAAATAAAGCCACAATATGTTGTGGTTTTTATTATCGCATACATATGCGTTGGATTATGACAATCTATTATGAGAGAGGGAGCTTTGACCATGGCGGAGTATACTGAACAGGTTACGAAGACGGAAGATAATTACTACGGAGAGAATTTCAAGCCCAAGAAGCAGGTAGTGGTCATCAAGAAGGATGGCAGTGTGGAAGCGTTCAATGTCCAGAAGGTGATCGTTGCCGTAGGTAAGAGTGCATACAGAGCACTTACTAAGTTTTCCGATGAGGAGAAAGAGAAGATCTGTCAGTTTGTATGTGACAAGGTTGACGAGCTGGATACCAATGAGGTACCCATCGCCATCATGCATAATATAGTTGAGAGTGCTCTTGAACAGGTCAAGCCCATTGTAGCCAAGTCCTACAGAGATTACCGCAATTACAAGCAGGACTTTGTCAGCATGCTTGATGATGTGTACAAGAAGAGCCAGTCTATAATGTACATCGGCGACAAGGAGAATGCCAATACCGATTCAGCGCTTGTATCTACCAAGCGTTCCCTTGTATTCAATCAGCTCAATAAGGAATTGTATCAGAAGTTTTTCCTTACAACGGAAGAGATTCAGGCATGTCGTGACGGTTATATCTATATTCATGATATGAGCGCCAGAAGAGATACGATGAACTGCTGTCTGTTTGACGTGGAGCACGTTCTTTCCGGCGGCTTTGAGATGGGCAATATCTGGTACAATGAGCCCAAGACTTTGGACACCGCTTTTGATGTCATAGGAGATATAGTTTTAAGTGCAGCATCACAGCAGTACGGTGGATTTACCGTACCCAGTGTTGATAATATCTTAGAGCCTTATGCCGAGAAGTCATATAAGAATTATATTGCAAAATATGAGCGACTTGGTGTGGATAAAGAGACCGCTGAAGCAGAAGCTTATGCGGATGTGGTGAGAGATTTTGAACAGGGTTTCCAGGGATGGGAGTATAAGTTCAATACCGTTGCCAGCAGCCGTGGTGATTATCCTTTCATCACTGTTACGGCAGGTACCGGCACAGGCAGATTTGCCAAGCTTGCTACCATCTCGATGCTTAATGTGCGTCGCAGAGGTCAGGGCAAGGCAGAATGCAAGAAGCCCGTATTATTCCCGAAGATCGTATTCTTATATGATGAGAATTTGCACGGCCCCGGCAAGCCTCTTGAGGATGTATTCGAGGCAGGAGTTGAGTGCTCTGCCAAGACCATGTATCCCGACTGGCTTTCACTTACCGGCAAGGGCTATATTGCCAGCATGTACAAGCAGTATGGTAAGATCATATCTCCCATGGGTTGCAGAGCCTTCTTAAGCCCCTGGTACGAAAGAGGCGGCATGCATCCGGCAGATGATGATGACAGCCCGATCTTTGTGGGAAGATTCAATATAGGAGCGGTAAGTCTTCACCTTCCGATGATACTTGCCAAGGCAAGACATGAGAGCAGGGATTTCTACGAAGTGCTTGACTATTATCTGAACCTCATTCGTCAGCTGCATATAAGGACCTATGCATATTTGGGTGAGATGAGAGCTTCGACGAATCCTCTGGCTTATTGCGAGGGTGGTTTCTTGGGTGGTCATCTGCAGCTTCATGACAAGATCAAGCCTGTGCTTAAGTCTGCTACCGCATCCTTTGGTATCACGGCATTTAACGAGCTCCAGATGCTCTATAACGGCAAGTCGCTCGTTGAAGACGGAGCTTTTGCCGTAGAGGTGCTTGAGCATATCAATAAAAAGATCAACGAATTCAAAGAAGAGGATGGCAATCTTTATGCCATATACGGTACTCCTGCCGAGAATCTCTGCGGATTGCAGGTAAAGCAGTTCAGAAAGAAGTACGGTATCATAGAGGGAGTATCCGACAGGGAATATGTCAGCAATTCATTCCACTGTCATGTTACGGAGAATATCACTCCCATAGAGAAACAGGATAAAGAATATCGTTTCTGGGAACTTTGTAACGGCGGCAAGATACAGTATGTTAAGTATCCCATAGATTACAATCTTGAGGCTATCAAGACGCTTATCAGACGTGCCATGGACATGGGCTTTTATGAGGGCGTGAATATGAGTCTCGCCTACTGCGATGACTGCGGTCATCAGGAATTGGAGATGGATGTCTGTCCTAAGTGCGGTTCGAGGAATCTTACCAAGATAGATAGGATGAACGGATATCTGTCTTATTCGAGAGTACATGGCGACACGAGACTTAATGATGCCAAGATGGCCGAGATAGCAGAAAGGAAATCTATGTAATCATGAGATATCATAATATTACCAAAGATGACATGCTTAACGGCGATGGCTTGCGTGTAGTGCTGTGGGTAGCCGGCTGTGATCATTGTTGTAAGGAATGCCAGAATCCAATCACATGGGATCCTGACGGTGGACTGTTATTCGACGATGCAGCCAAAGCCGAGATATTTGAACAGTTAGATAAAGATTACATATCAGGTATTACATTTTCGGGCGGGGATCCGCTTCATTCGGCCAACAGGTTGGATGTCAGAGCTTTTGCCCAGGAGATCAAAGCCAAGTATCCTGAAAAGACCATATGGGTCTATACCGGATCGGATTGGAAGGATATATGGCATTATCCCATGATGCAGTACGTTGATGTACTGGTGGACGGAGAATTTAAGTGTGAACTTAAGGATACCAAACTCTTATGGAAAGGAAGTTCCAATCAGAGAGTGATAGATGTTCAGGCTACACTTAAGCAGACGGATCCGTTAAAGCCGGTTTTACACTGTGGAGATTTCGAGTAGCTTTTTATATAGGGAGGACGTAGGACGCAACGGTAACGGATGACCGTTGCGCCCTTGTCTTATCGGAACAAATGTGATATATTGAGGTCACTATGAGAGGAATAGACACACAGGTACGTAAGATGCGCCGCCGTATATTTAAGGAAGTGGCCAATCTTGCATACAATTCAACCAATCTTAAAGATGATATGGAAGCTCTTCCGTATCAGATCATCGACTATGACGAGCCTGAATTCAGAGAGAATATATATAGGGAACGCGCGATAGTAAGAGAGCGTATAAGACTTGCCATGGGTCTTTCGCTTCGTCCTGAGAATAAGCCGAGTCATCTGACACAGGGCCTTGAAGAGAGCAATATCGCCGAGAAGTATTATGAACCGCCACTTATGCAGGTCATTCCGTCGGCATGTAATTCATGTCCTGTCAATGTATATCAGGTGACTGACAGATGTATGGGCTGTGTTGCGCATCCATGCCGTGAAGTGTGCCCTAAGGGCGCCATTACCATGAAGAACGGCAAGTCTGTCATAGATGAAGAACTTTGCATCAAATGTGGTAAGTGTAAGGCAATATGCCCTTATGATGCCATATCTCATCAGACCAGACCATGTGCAATTGCATGTGGTGTAGGTGCGATTGAATCGGATGAGAAGGGAAGAGCAGTAATCGATAATACGAAGTGCGTGTCATGTGGACAATGTATGGTTAGTTGTCCGTTTGGAGCGATTGCTGATAAATCGCAGATATTGCAACTTATCAGAGCTTTGCAGTCCGGTAAGGAGATCATTGCTCAGGTTGCACCTGCTTTTGTGGGACAGTTCGGTAAAGATGTTACACCGGCCAAATTCAAGGCTGCACTTAAGATGCTCGGTTTTTCGGAAGTATATGAGACTGCCATAGGAGCTGACGAGGGAGCCATGTACGAAGCAAAGCATTATGTGGAGGAAGTGGCTACCGGCAAGACACCATTTATGCTTACATCATGTTGCCCGAGTTGGGCTGCACTTGCCAAGATATTCTTCCCGGAGACTATTGATAATATATCCAATGCCCTGACACCTATGGTGGCCACGGCAAGAGTGATCAAGAGGGAACATCCGGATGCCGCGGTCGTATTTATCGGCCCGTGTGCCTCCAAAAAACTTGAGGCTTCCAGACGTACGATCAGATCGGATGTGGATTTTGTTATCACGTTTGAAGAACTTGCAGGTATATTTGAAGCCAAGAATATCGTTCCCGGTGAACTTGAGACCGATGAAGAGATCAATGATGCTACGGGTGCAGGTCGAGGATACGGTGTGGCCGGAGGTGTAGCGAGCGCGATAGAGGACTGCATCAGAGAGTATTATCCGGATACGGAAGTTAATATCGAACATGCTGAAAGTCTGGCTGACTGTAAGAAGATGCTTCTGCTTGCCAAAGCAGGCAAGAAGAATGGTTGTCTGATAGAGGGTATGGCCTGTCCGGGTGGATGTATAGCCGGAGCGGGTACCAATATTGCGATACCTGAAGCATCAAAATGTGTTGAACAGTTCAAGGAAGCAGCGTCAAAGCGCCTTCCTGATAAGTGATATGAGGAGAGAAATATTATTATGAAGATAAGAACAAGGTATGCACCGAGCCCTACAGGCAGGATGCATGTGGGCAACTTAAGAACCGCACTGTATGAGTTCCTTATAGCCAAGCATGAGGGCGGCGACTTCATGTTAAGGATCGAGGATACCGATCAGGAG
>JAILKC010000040.1 GCA_024694055.1 Lachnospiraceae bacterium
GCTCTCGCAATTGATACTCTCTGCCTCTGTCCACCTGAAAGATTCGTCCCGCCCTGTGTAAGAGCCAATTCATATCCTGCATTTTTGCTTTCCAGGAATTCAGTGACCTGAGCCATATCACAGGCTCTCTTTATATCTTCAACTCCAGCTCCCTCATTGGCCACTTTTAAATTGATTTCAATACTGCCGGAAAACAAAGATGCTCTTTGCGGCGCATATGAAATCAGGCTGCGAAGATCCGACGAAGACATATCTCTGGTATCAACACCATCTATATATACGGATCCAAAATACTGCGTGTCAAAAAATTTGAGTATAAGCTTAAGCAATGTAGATTTCCCGCTTCCGGTAGCACCTACTATGGCAGTGGTCTTTCCGGCAGGAATGATAAGATCGATATTCTCAATCACCATATCAGTAGCACCGCTGTAACCGAATGATACATCTTCCAGTCGTATCTCTCCCTTGGGTTCAGTTACCTTTAATCCTGACGGTTCACAAAAACTTACCGGATTATACTCTAACACTTCCAATATACGACCGGCGGCCACTTCACATTTAGGAAGAGAATTGATTATACTCATTATGGTGCTGAAGCCGCTTGCCAGCATAGTACTGTATTGTATATAAGTGATTATGTCTGCCAAAGATGCTGCCGAATCACGAAGCTGCACACCTCCCAGATAAAGAATTATTACGACTGTAATATTCATGATAAGGTGAGAAAGCGGTAATAATATTGATACGTATATACCAGCCTCAGTCGCCTTGTCTCTGACCTCTTTATTTGCATCTGTCAGTTTGTCAATTTCAAAATCCTCTCTCCCAAATGCACGGATAGTGCGCATGCCGGTGAGTTTTTCATTCATTAATGTACTGACACGATCCGTCTTTTTCTGAACCTGAGCAAATCTAGGCATGCTCTTTCTGTTTCTTGAAATAACCAATACTCCCGTCAGAATAAACGATCCTAAAAGCACAAGAGAAAGCGGTGCATCCAAAAAAATGCATCTGACAAAAGTAAATACAGCTATAAACGGAACAATAAGCGCATTACGCAGCATATTTATCACTACAAACTGCATCTGAGTTGTGTCGCTTGTAGCACGGCTTAACAGGGTCTCCTTGTCAAATCTCTGATAATCAAGATCTGAAAAGCCCTGTATCTTTTTAAACAGATCAGCCCTGATACCGGTAGTAAAACTTGCAGTAACATAGGCGGAAAAATATCCGGAACACACCATCAATATGCCCATAGTGACTGTCATTACAAGCATCATGATTCCCATTTTTTTGACATATTCCATGTCACCGACAGCTACACCGTTTTTAACGATCTTATTAAAATAACCCGGCAGACTTGTCTGAGTATATGCTTGCCCCAAAGCAAACACAAAGACGAACAACATCTGTTTCCAATAATTCTTTAAATATTTACCAAGTAGTTTAAGCACCCTGCCTCCTTTAGGCCATCAACGTTTTAAGAAATCTGTCAAGACCGACTTTCTCGATTATTGTCTTCATTCCCGGAGAATCATTTATCTCACCGATAATAAAGCCGTCCTTGCCAAACAGAAGATCAAGTCCGCATATTTCAAGATTTATCGCCTTTGCTGTCTTCTCGCACAGATCAATGATCTCATCCGTAAGTTCAAAGTCTTCGTAATGACCTCCCTGATGTATATTGGATCTGAATTCATTCGGATCACCCGCCTGTCTTACAAATGCGGCATAAGGCTTCTTCCCTACCATGAGTACTCTCAGATCACGTCCTTTCGATGTACTTATGAATTCCTGAGCCAAAAGCAATGAGTGTATGTTTTCCGGAAGCGCATCAAGAGTCTGTTTGAGTTCTTCCTCTGTTTTGATAAGTTCAACACCCTGTCCGCCAAATCCGTTATCGGGCTTGACTATAAGCGGGATCCCAATCTCTTTCTTTATCAGTTCAATCGGCGTATCACGATAGACAGGCATTGTCTTGGCCTGCGGTATATCGTGCTTGGAAAGCAGAAGTGCCGTGCTTAATTTGCTTCCTGCTATACGCTTGGATTCCACGGAATTAATCGACATGGTCCCCATGGATGTAAGTGTCTTTTCAATACCTTCCATAATGGCATCAAAACTGCCATACAAAAACAGCTTGTCCGGAGCTGTAGTCTCCACTCCTTTTGCAAAAAGCTTAACCGAGCCATCCGGATGAAGTGTATAGTTAATATCAAATCTTCTGTACAGTTCCGCTTCGATCCCGTACTTTTTAAGCAAATCCGCTCCCTGTGCAAGTGACTTTTCAAATGCACCTGACTTGGCTATAGCCCCCGTTACGATCCACAATCTCATCTTGTACCCTCCTGTCATTTAATCAATCTGTTAATAGTTTTCCAATAATGCGTTAAAGAAGCTGAGTTTCTTTGGTGTATCTATTACCCTGACGGGCTTGAGCTGATTGGATGAAGTACCCTTCATGATCATCATGTCACGATATAACTGGTATGTTTCCTGTTGTACAAATAGAAGTTCGGTAGGTGAAAGAACGTTGGTCCTTATCTTATCACCATATGAGGGATTGGCCTGCATCATCCTTTTCTCTATAGCATCCCTGTATCGTGGAATATCCTCTTTGTCCACCGGTCTGTCAGGTTCCATGTAGAATGTATAGTGTCCCGGTTCTGTATCGGTATCGGCATATACACTGTAATCATTGATCTTCAACCCGGTATCCTTCATGAATTCCTCTATCGACCATCTTACGGCTTCTTCATTAGTCTTTTCTCCAGCTATGGAAAGCAACTGGCTCTTACGATAGACAAACTGTACAAGCGGGGCTTCATTATAAAATCCGGTAACCCTGATCACATCTTTTATCCTGTATCGATAGAAGCCCGAAAGGTTGGTGATGATTATCTCATAATCCTCACCTTCCTCCAGTTCATCCATAGTGAGGATAACCGAGTCGTCCTCCGCTTTTGCGGGAATGAATTCATAGAAGCCACCCTCGGGTATCAGTACATATGAAGTATCACCCATATGTCTGGCTGTGGCAAAAAGTCCCTCTGATGCAGCATATGAGAGATTATTAAAAGGAACGTTGCGTCCCGTATAGCGCCGCATTTTTTTACTGTAGGTGAAAAAGCCTCCGGTCCCTATACTTCCTACACCCTGAATATCAGGCCATATCCTGGGAATGATCCGGTCAACACCTTTTTTGAATTCCGTCTCCAGCTCATCGGCTCTTTTGGGATCCGGCTTAATGCCGGCAGCCAGCTTTTGCCTTATCTCCTGAGGTATATCCACTTCTTCATTGATAATGCCGTCACGGATGTCCTGCACCAACATCTCCCAGTTAGTTCTTATATAATCAATAAGATCCACAAGAGCTGTCATAAAGGCTCCGTCTATAAATGTTATGTCCCTTCTTGCGAGAGCATATCTTGCACGAAGATATTTAAGATCCATGTTGGCCTTCGGATTAATAACATCCCATGGCGGTTCCATGAAGTACTTTGTGATATCCTTGATTTGTTTCATTATATTCCCGGATATGGCTCCTTTGGGAACTCCATACTTGGTCTCCTGAAACCTGAGTTCCACACAATTGACCCCAAAGCCCGACTTCACCGATTTTCCCGTAGTATTGTGGTAATATTCGTCTAACACACCAAAGAACATACTTGTCCCGTATTTACTGTATTTTTCCAGTTCGGCTTCCGAAACCGGTATGTGCTTCGGCACTCCTATGCTGCCGGAACTGACCGCATAATGCTTGGGTTCGTATACAGTGATCAGATCATGCTCATCATTCTCCACCATTCGCCTGATATATGGTTCATAATCATCATATGTGGAAAGTGGAACCTTGGCCCTGTATTCTTCTATACTGTGAATACCGGCAAATCCATACTTTTTCCCATATTCGGTATTCTTATTCTCATCCAAGAGTCTAAGTAACAGCTGTTCGGATATTGAAACCGCATCTTTACTGTTTACGTCGATATCCCTCATCGCCTTTTTGCCTCTTGTGATCAGGACTCTAGTGATCACTCTGTTCATGAGACGTTCTTTGACTGTACCCGACATGTATAGTATCTCCCTTCACCTTATGGATTAATAAAGCTCATATTATAAAAAAATGCATCCGTCTAAACCTGCACATAATTATGCAATTTCAGATGGATTCTCATTAATCATCTGCTCAGTTCATGCACATCATACATGTAATCATAGCGACCTAAGCAGGCGTCCATACCGGCGTTCGATGAAAGAGCTTTTTCAAGGATCGTCTGCCATGAACCACCATATTTGGCGTAGAGGAATTCAATCGTAGGTCCTTCTTCATTGCCATATGTATCCAGATTACTCTTCTTAACCTTTGCAAGTCCCACGGGATCTTTCCCATAACTCTCAAGGCGAAGCTCATTACGACGTCTGCTAACGGCACGCGCGATCGCCTCTATACCCTTACCCTGCGCAAGCATGGTCTCGATCATATCATAAAGCTCAGCATTCTTGGCATGGTACTCTTCACGTTCCTTCTTTGCTTTTGCAACAGCCACGGGATCTGTCCAGTCAAGCGCATCAACATATTCCCGTAAACGTGCCGAATCAGGATTTGGTGAAAAGCCATATACCGCATCAGGATTGACGATCGCATCATTAAGCACCTTGGGGTTATCTGCAGGATTATGTTCATATCTGAATGCCGGACACTTCGTGATGAGTATGACATCACTCGCACTTCCGGTCATATCGACATCTATATATCCGTCTCTTACAGATGCTGTCATGGGGCCCCAGCTGCCGTTTTCATAGCGGTAAACGCTATAGCGACTGTCACTTTTTACACTCGGAGAATACAGCGATACCGTAAGCGAATTCTTTGATAAAGCAGCCGCCGGAAGACTGACCTTCACTACACTTACAGCTGCTTCTGCCTGGCTCTGCGCATATTTTTTTGCCCAGGGTACGTAGATGTCGGCTGTATCCGTCATCGCAGTCCATCCTGTCACTGTACCGTCAGCTTTTACGTCACCGACACCGCTTGATATATCGATTGCATTCTTAATGCCGGTTACTCTTATAACGGCATTATTGTTTATCTCTGCCTCAGCCCTGGCGTATGCACTTATCGGAAGCATGGACGCGATCATTACCGCATTTAACATCATGGCCACCAATGCTCTTTTAACTCTTTTTACATTATTCATATTTATTCTTTAACCCTCTATTACAATTTGTGTAATTAGTTTTTCTGCGCTGATGATCCTTTATCCGGATCAATTTATATTCCTTGCACGAACGATCACCTATTGATATTTAGACCTAAGTTTTTCAGTATGTCGTAAACATCTATGCTTATAAATTTCTTTCTCAGAGCCGCAAGGTCAATACCACCCTGTGCATTTATAAGATCGCTTAAATCCGTACCGGCTGCGATTGCTATGATGTATCTCTTACCGTTTAGCATATAGGTGATATTGGTCGTAACATCACGTCTTGCGAGAAGAGCTGTTACAACCGCTGCGCTGAGACCATTTTCCGTTACGTCCGGTATGGTAATGGTTGAACCCGGTGCAGCATCGGATATTGTCGATATTACCTCAGTATCCGGCATCACCATAAGCGGCCTCAAGAGTATATCCATCCGCCACTTCTACCTTTAACAGAACTTTCTTGCCCGCATAGGATACCGGTGCATTTTGATCTT
>JAILKC010000070.1 GCA_024694055.1 Lachnospiraceae bacterium
TATATCTTGATGAGGATGTGTACAAGTTTCTGGATGATGATTTTGAATCAAATTACGATTTTTATGTAAAATCTTATGCCTTTAGAAATAAGGTTCTTTTGCCGCTTGAAGGCGGAACGGAATCCTCATTGAACAATGTCATACTTTGCAGTGACAACGAAGGATTGGTGAATGGAGGAAATATCTACAATCTTAAGAATATTAACTGGATTGGATGGCAGGACCTTCTGACAGCCAAGAATAAAGTAGTTGTTTCTTTTATTTATCTTGATGAGAACAATACACACGAGATAAAAAAGAAGAGTGTGTCTGTGATCCGTGCTTTGGATAATTACAGATGGTATGAGCGAAACATGCTTGTATATGTGGAACTTGATTACGGTGCACTTCAACGAAAACTTAAGGGTATGGCCTTTGATAATCCGGTATACCTGTGTGAGGGTGACAGGATATTGCTCACCAACACAGTGCAGAAGAGTCCCAAGATGGATTATGACATTCTCTCGGATGAAGTAAGCATTGATTATGAAGTACCATGGAATATTTACGGAAGAAATTTCAGGATCATAATTTCCCGTAAAGACAATCCTTTTTTTAAAGTGATCCGGGAAAATATATGGATAATATTGTTACTTATCACATTCAATTTGCTTGCACCGATCATAACGATACGTCTGGTAAACAGATCGTTTTCCGGCAGACTTTACCGGCTGTCTTCTACTTTTGAGAGGACGGAGGTAGATAATCTCGAGGAGATTGACACCAGTATGGCGGGTGAGGATGAGATAGGTCACCTCATGAATGGCTATAACAGGATGGCCCGCAGATTGAACAGCCTGATCAAAACAAATTACACAAATAAGCTGGAGAGACAGGAGATTGAACTGGCAAGGCAGAATGCAGAATTGTCCGCTTTGCATTCACAGATCGATCCGCATTTCCTCTTCAATATACTTGAAACAGTCCGAATGAGGAGTGTACTGAAAAATGAAGGCGAGACCGCCAAAATGATAGAGAAGATGGCGAATCTGGTACGACAGAATATCAGTTGGTCTACGGATTATTCCACGATTGAGGAAGAACTCGATTTTATCAGGGCATATCTGGAACTGCAGCAATACCGTTTCGGTGACAGATTAAGATTCAATATTGAGACTGACAGAGATTACAGTGAATATCGTATTCCCAGGCTTACTCTGACTACTTTTGTAGAGAATGCATGTGTTCATGGTATGGAAGGAAAGACCAACGGATGTCGCGTCTATGTACGTATCTTTGACAGGAGAACGGAACCTGTCGCGGAAGAAGGCGGTTCACCTGAGGATTGGATTGTTATGGAGATAGAAGATACCGGCAGCGGTATGACGGATGAAGAAGTGTCGTTCCTTAGTGACCGTATGAATAATTGTACGATCGAGGATATTAAGGGTGGATCCCATGTGGGAATTTTGAATGCATGTTTAAGACTTCGTATGTATACAGACGATGATGCGCATTTTGAGATAGAAAGTGAAAAAGAAGTAGGCACATACATAACGATCAGTGTGCCTCTATGGAGATTGATCAAACATGATTAAAGTACTGCTTGTTGATGACGAACCCTTTATATTGGAAGGACTTTCCCAGTTAATAGATTGGGAGGATAAAGGCTGTCGTATCGTAAAAAAAGCCGTAAATGGCCGTGATGCTTATGAATATCTGAAAGAAAATGAGGTTGATCTGGTTTTTGCGGATATCAAGATGCCTGTGATGACGGGACTTGAATTGTTACAGGCGGTAAGGGAAGAGGATATATCCAAGGCTTACTTTGTGATGATCAGTGGCTATAATGATTTTCATTATGCACAGCAGGCCCTTAAATACAGTGCACTTGAATACCTCCTTAAGCCCGTGGGTGCTGACGGTATTACTGACATAATCGAAAAGGTAAAAAATAAAAACCGTGCGGAATCAGTTCATGATGCAAATGAGCCGGAAGTCGTAAAGGCTTATCTTATACAGAATATCATGCTCCTGTTTGGAAGACGCTTTAAGGAAAAGCATATCGACTATATCAGAGACAATCTGCACAGATACGGAAACGGAGATTTTCGTTATGTAAGTATAGGTTTTGGAGATATCGATACACTTGAGGAACAGTCAGATGAGGAGACATTAAGTCTAAAAAACAGGATATATTCAAGGATAAGAACCCTGGTGGAAGAAGACTCGGACAGATTATTTGCTGATATACCGGGATATACGGATGAATATGAACTGGGATTTATCTATTCGGACAATCCTGCTTCCGGATTCGGATCAGACATCAAGGATTATCTTGGCAGTCTTTCGGAAAAGCTAAAAAGTGTAGAGCCGGAGAGTAAGATAGTATTTCTTGCAGGAAAAAAAGTAGAGGATCTGACCAAACTGTCATTATCATACTCTTCCGCAGCATCTTTAAAGCCATATCGAAGTTTTGGTGAGACGAAAAGTGTCTACATATATGAAGAAGACGTACAGATTTCAGATCTCAATGTTTTCCTGTGTAAGGATGAGTTGGATGAATTGGTGTCCGGTATAGAGCTCGATGATAAGGACAGGATCAATCGGTCTGTTAACAACTTCTTTGATAAGATCAATTCTTCCAATGGGATATCTGATAAAGCACTGTCTATCAACACCAATTATCTGTTATTCCGTCTTCTTCATCTTGCAGTGGAGCTTGATGAGAGCATCAATCAGGAAGAGGTCATGACATATATCTCGGATAACGCACTTATGCCGGGCGAAGGCAGAGGCAGCAGGCTACATATGCAGCAGTTCGCTTCAGAATATGCGGAATACCTTGCTTCACTTCGAAAGAATACCTCAGGCGGAATACTTCTTAAGATAGAAAAAGAACTGGAAGAAAACTATGCGGAGAATATTACGTTAAAGAATCTCTCTGCAAAATACTACGTCAACAGTTCGTATCTCGGACAGCTTTTCAAGAAGCGTTATGGTATCTCATTTAAGGATTATCTGTCAAGGGTAAGAATAGATAAGGCGGCAGTTTTGCTGCTTAAGTCTGATAAGAAGATCGCAGAGATTGCCAACGAGGTTGGTTATCATGATACGGACTATTTTATAGACAGATTTATTGAGCTTAAAGGATGCACTCCGGCAAAGTTTCGGAAGAATCATTAAAATTTCTCCCCCCTTTATGTAGAATTCTTCCGTGGTAATGTAAGTGGGTTTTCCTATATTATTGTATAAAAGTAATTTTTTATTACATTTCGTAAGGGAGGAAATCAATGAAAGCAAAAAAAATTACAGCATTACTTCTTAGTGCTGCAATGATGGCCGGTATCCTTACAGGATGTGGCAACAGTGCTCCTGCTGCTTCTTCAGCTGATACAGCTGCTGAGGCTGGCGACACAAGTGCAGCATCTACAGATACGGCATCTGCAGACAGCAATGCAGGTTCAGGCGATGTAACAGAGTTTACAATGTTCATCACCATGCCCGGTTCAGAGATCAATGACGACAATGAGATCGCTCAGATGATCGCTGACAAGTGGGGCGTAAAGGTTAAAGAGACATGGCTTACCGGTCAGACAGCTGCAGAAGCAACCGGTACACTTATTGCAGGCGGCGAGTATCCTGATTTCATCGACTCAGATGAAATGAACCTTCTCGTAGACGCCGATGCTCTTGTTCCCCTTGATGATTACATCGATCAGTATCCTGAGTTCAGAGATACATGGTTCACACCTGAAGAGTGGGACAAGTTCCGTCAGCCTGACGGACACATCTACTGGATCAATCCTTTCGGTAACACCATGGGTGAGACCAAGCAGACTACTCATAATGATGAGGCATTCTGGATCCAGGTTAGAGTACTTGAGTGGGCTAACTATCCCAAGATCGAGACAATGGATGATTACTTCAAACTCCTTGAGGATTACATCGCAGCTAATCCCACAATGGAAGACGGCACAGAGAATATGGCTTACACAATTCTTTGTGAGGACTGGAGATACTTCTGTCTTGAGAATGCAGGACAGTTCCTTGCAGGCTATCCCAATGACGGTTCTGTAATCGTTAACAAGTCTAACATGACTATCGAGGACTACAACGTTTCTGAGGACACCAAGCTTTACTTAAAGAAGCTTAACGAAGAGTATCAGAAGGGCTTCGTTGATCCTGAGTCATTCACACAGACATATGATGAGTATATAGCTAAGCTTTCTACAGGTCGCGTACTTGGTATGGTTGACCAGTGGTGGGATTTCGCTTATACGGTTAATGATTCATTCAAGCAGTCAGGTCTTGACCTTAAGGGCTGCAACTA
>JAILKC010000109.1 GCA_024694055.1 Lachnospiraceae bacterium
GGTCTTGCATATGCTCGGAGCAGATGTGTATGGCTATTCGCTTAAACCTGATGCGGAACCTGCCATATATAACATTCTGAACATAGATGAGCTGGTGCATTCATATATCGGCGATATACGGGAGATGGATGAGCTTAAAAAGGCTTATACAGAAGCTTCACCCGATGTGGTGATACATATGGCGGCGCAGCCTATCGTGCGTGATTCATACAAGGATCCGCGTTATACATATGAGACCAATGTGATGGGGACTGTGAATCTGCTTGAATGCATGCGTTTGTGTGTGGGGGCAGTCAGTTTTCTTAATGTCACTACAGATAAGGTGTATGAGAATAGTGATATACAGGATCATGCATTTGCTGAAGATGAGAAACTTGACGGATATGATCCGTATTCCAATTCCAAGAGCTGTTCGGAACTTGTGACACATTCATACAGAAAGTCATTTTTTGGAGGTGCGAGTCGTGATTTGGATGTGGTCGCTCCGGCTATATCAACAGCCCGTGCCGGTAATGTTATAGGTGGCGGCGATTTTGCCAATGATCGTATCATACCGGACTGTGTAAGGGCTACGATCAAGGGCAAGAGCATTATTGTGCGCAATCCATATTCCACGCGTCCGTATCAGCATGTATTGGAGCCGGTTATGGCATATCTTTTGATAGCCATGGAACAGGCGGGAAAGTCTGATCTTGCCGGTGCTTATAATATCGGGCCGGAAGAAGCGGACTGCGTGACTACGGGCAGGATCGCGGATCTGTTCGTTGGTAATTGGGGCTTACCGGCATCATGGAAGAATGTGAGCGAATCTGATGCACCACATGAGGCGGCATATCTAAAACTCGATTGTTCCAAGGCGCATGAGGCATTTGGCTGGAAGCCGAAATGGCATATTGATACCGCTGTGGCTATGACCGTAGAATGGTATAAAGCGTGGAATGGTGGTGAAGATATGCGAAAGCTTACCTGCAGGCAGATTGAAGAGTATCTGGGGTGAGCGTCTACTGCGGATCAAGTGGTCTTTTCAGCATTCGGGCCGTATTTTTTCATCTCTTTTTTCAGATCCTTGGCATAACCGAGCTTAATTGAATGCCTTGTTGAATCCCGCATGATCACGTGCCCCAGACCCATCTGTGCGATGTAGGGCATGTTCACTATGGTCGTAGGACTTATTATCTGAAATGTCGGGAAGTTATACAGATCCCGCCACAGTCTGTCTATAAAAGCAGTGGCCTGTCTTATGGTTCCGTCGGTCATATGAACATCCACCGTATATCCGTTGCCCACAAAGTAGAGCACATTTTTTGCCTCCAGATAAAATGTCTCATACTGATTACGCATCTCTATCGTGGGAATATAATTATCCCGCTTCTGAGTTATGATCTCTTCAAGCACAAGACTTAAATCTGCCACTTTTATCGGCTTATTCATAAATACACAATTGGATAACATCGGGCCTGACTGCCTGTAATCGATGGAAGAAATGCAGTATACGATGGGGGACAGTATACCTTTGTCACGAATAGCTTTGGCTATGCCGTAGGAGTCACACAAAGGATCTGTAGAATCCAGAAAATAGGCGTCATAATGAATGGGAGAATTTAGGATGGCTTCCACACCGCCAAAAGTGTCGATATAGAACACTCCGGTAGTATTAACTCTTTTATCGGACTCTCTTGATAAAAGTCTCTCCATCTGTTTGCGATCACCCGGATCGCTGTCACATAATGCAATATGAAGTGATGTGTCCATAACCCATTCCCACAATGATCAAAGGATCGCTATCTCGATAGGGGATAAATACAAAGCGATCACCAAAGCGATCTGCAGTATCAGGATCACCGGAAGACCGTAGGCAAAGTACCATTTTCTGGTCTTATGCCTGAAGAAAAACATTCCGATGATGGTCCCGATGCTGCCACCTATGATGGCAACGACAAAAAGAGTTGCCTCCGGAATACGAAAGCCCCTCTTCTTCGCTCTGGCCTTATCTATGCCCATAAGAGCATAGCCCATAACATTAAGTACAACTATATATATAATCATCAATAAGATCACATTCATGGTGAATATGATTTTAGCATTATCCGTGGCAGTATTCAAGCCTAATACACTACGATAATGCCTCCCTCATTGGCATACAGCGAACTTAAACCCGAGGTGTTCATGATGATATATTCCTTAAAGTCTGTGCAGGTCCTAAGCATGTCACGTACCTTTTGGGCGCCCTTAAGATTATTGCAATGGGTGATGATAAGGGTTCTGTTCTTCATATCGCTTAAGTTCTTGACATCACGCGATATCCTCTTTACCATGCAGTCCCAGGCCTTTTTTAGACCTATCGCTTTGTCAAGCTGGATGATATCACCCATCTTGCCGGCCAAAAGCGGCTTAACATTGAGTGCATTGGCAGCCAGCGCACGGATCGCAGATAATCTGCCGTTTTTGCGAAGGGTGTCTATATTGTCTAACACAAAATAAGTGGAAATATGGTCTCTGTAATGATTGAGACGGCATACGATCTCATCATAGACAAGACCCGCCTCCTCCAATTCCATGGCTTTAAGTGCTATCAGGCACTCTCCGCCTGATGCCGACATCGAATCTATCACCGTGATCTGCTTATCATCATGCTCTTCTTCGTAGAGCGATTTGGCAAGCATCGCGCTGTTGTAGCAACCGCTTAATTTGCCCGAGATCGTGATCACATATATCCTTTTTACATCTCCCGAAAACTGTTTCATAAAAAGATCAGGAGAAGGACATGCACTCTTAGGACAGGTCTTGCTTTTTGCTATGCTGTCCAAAAAGCCTCTGATATTGAGATTTTTCGTGTCCCTGTAAGGTACTCCGTCCACTTCCATTCTGAACGGAACAAGTGCAAATCTCTCATCATTCCTATATATATCCGGCAGTTCACAACTGCTGTCAGCTATGATCTTGTACTCAGCCATATTCTTTTCACCTCAACATTTCATAACGTAGTTTTTATTACTATGTATTCTAGCACTTATTATTACGTCTGTAAACAGCTTTTGGTAAAAAACTCAAAAAATCGCCGAAGAACATAGGCGTCCACGAACGGACCTATGTATGAGTGTTGCCAGAATCATCACGCATAGTGTATAATGCTCCATATGAACAGTTTTGAGATAAGTAATAAAAAAGAATTCATGAATGCGCTGCTTACAAGCGACGCATACGATATGTTCCTGTTAAAGGAAGCCAAGATAAAGACCGCCAACACTATCACTGTCGACGGCCGTGAGAACAAAGAATTCTATGGTAATGATGCGGATATAACCGCTATTGAATCTCCGTATGAATACGCACCCTGGCAGAAGCTTCGCCCCATGATCACGAATCTTATAAAGGGCAGACACACTCCCCTGTCCATGCAGGTAGTCTTATACTTAAACCCCGAACTTGCGGCCAATATCCTTTCAGACAGTGCAGGCAGCGTAGATTATCTTTTGCTTAACATTCGCTTTGGTGAGGGAACGCTTACTCTCACTACAGCCGTAGCATACAGAGAATTCACCCTAGACAAAGAGGCTGACCGCCTATGGGATGCCTATGCCAAGGCTCACTTCATATCTGTTGATGATTGAATAGATCATATGGTCTGTTATCTATGATCTGTAGTCAGCGTTGATCTCGACATATTTCTCAGTAAGATCACAGCCCCATGCAGTTGCTGAAGCATCGCCTTCGTTCATATTGATGAGCACTGTGACTTCCTTGGAACTCATGATCTTTGTGGCAAATTCTTCGTCGAATTCCGGAAGCGTACCTTTGTCAAATACTTTGAGCTTACCGTACTCGCTTACAAAGAAAAGTTCCACATCTTCCTGATCAAATACAGCCCCCGAGTAACCCATAGCGCACAGGAAACGTCCGAAATTGGCATCACATCCGTATATCGCTGCCTTGGAAAGGTTGGATGATACGACGGCTCTTGCCAGTACCCGCGCGGCTGTCTTATTCTTGGCATTTATCACTTCTGCGGTAAAGAGCTTGCTGGCTCCCTCACCGTCAGCGGCCATCTTACGGCTTAAATGCTCACATACTGCAAAAAGCGCTTCCTTAAATGTCTGATAATCGGCATTCTCCGAATCAATACATACATTGTCGGCCAGACCGTTGGCCATGATAAGAAGGGTATCGTTGGTGGACGTGTCGCCGTCCACGGTGATCATATTGAAGGTGTCCTGAACAACTTCACTGAGGGCCTTTTGCAAAAGCGCCTTGCTTATCTTAAGATCGGTGGTAAGGAATCCGAGCATCGTACACATATTGGGATGTATCATACCGGAACCCTTGCTCATTCCACCGAGTGTAACAACTTTATTACCCACTGTAAAAGTAACGGCGATTTCCTTATTGACGGTATCCGTAGTCATGATAGCCTTGGAGGCGTCAGTTCCGGCTTCTATGGTGTCCGAGAGCTTATCACTCATCGCACCCACGCCGTTTACTAACTTATCGACCGGAAGTTGCATTCCGATGACACCGGTGGAAGCTACGGCTACTGTGGAATAAGGGATGCCCAGTGCTTCTTCGACTGCTTCGGCTGTCTTGATGCAGGCATCGAAACCTTCATTGCCGGTGCAGGCATTGGCTATTCCTGAATTGATGACGACGGCATGCATGGGATTGCCCGAGTGAACGATATCCTTGTCCCAGAGCACACAGGCAGCCTTGACTATGTTGGTGGTAAAGGTGCCCGCGCATATACAGGGCTCCTTGGAATATACCATAGCCATGTCTTCGCGTCCTACATATTTGATGCCGGCAGCAGTGCTTGCAGCCGAGAATCCCTTTGCGGCGGTCACACCGCCTGCGATATGTTCGTAACTCATCTTATTCCTCTTTTCTAGGTGCGGTGACAGGTTTGACATTGTGTTCAAACCTTGCAATTGTCATGATGTGCCTTATTCAATAAAATTAACAATGTTCTCGGTATTTAATGTGAAGTCGTAGTAATTTAAATCCTCACGTTTGGTCCAACCGATCTCTTTCCAGAAGGCATTGCCCACGTCGTTCTTGGTAAAAGCAATGAGCGACACCTTGTTGATTCCCTCGGACTGCAATGAGCGCATTGCCTGTCCCACCATGGCTTTGCCTACTCCGCGAAGTCTGTAATCGGGATCCACACATACATGATACAGACATCCGCGTCTGCCGTCGTGTCCGCACAGGATAGCTCCGACTATATGATCATCTTCGATCCCAACTACGCTTATCCCGGGATTGCGGTTTAAAAAGCGCTCCACACCATCCCTTGAATCATCGATGCTCCTTATGGCGAAACCCTTTATCTTAAGCCAAAGCGCCTTCACATCATCATAATCATCTATTGTCATTGCCCGTATCTGCATATATTTCCCCTGTCCTTTTGAACAAACTATAGAATATCACATATAAGTATCTTCGTCTACATTGTATATATACACAACAAATGCATAATATGCAACAAAATATGCATTATATGCAATTATTCATGCATAATCACTTGCTTTATGCAATTTTATTCACTCAGACCTATTGCATGCTTTCCAATAATATTGTATACTCACGATTGCATGGTAATTCGGCACAGAGAAAAATCAGACATTGCGACGGATTACTTCTAAATGGCACAGAGAAGCATAATAGAAATGGAGGAATATAAATATGAAAGAGAAAGTTGTATTGGCTTATTCAGGTGGTTTGGATACTACGGTCATCATACCGTGGCTTAAGGAGAATTACGATTATGAAGTAATATGCGTCTGCGGCAACTGCGGACAGGCAGACGAGCTTGATGGACTTGAGCAGAGAGCTATATCAAGCGGGGCTTCCAAGTTATATATAGAAGATATCACTGATGAGTTCTGCGATGATTTCATCGTACCCTGTGTAAAGGCTCATGCAGTATATGAGAATAAGTACCTTTTGGGAACATCAATGGCTAGACCCGTTATTGCCAAGAGGCTTGTGGAGATTGCACGTAAGGAAGGCGCTACTGCCATCTGCCACGGTGCTACAGGTAAGGGTAACGATCAGATCAGATTTGAACTCGGTATCAAGGCGCTTGCTCCCGATCTTAAGATAATCGCTGCATGGAGAGATCCCAAGTGGAATATGAATTCACGTGAAGAGGAGATCGAATACTGCCGCAACCATGGTATCAATCTTCCTTTTTCAGCTGATTCAAGCTACAGCCGTGACCGTAACTTATGGCACATCTCTCATGAAGGACTTGAGCTTGAAGATCCCGCCAATGAGCCTAACTACAAGCACCTTTTGGTGCTCGGTGTGACTCCTGAGGAAGCTCCGGATGAGCCTGAGTATGTGACCATGACTTTTGAAAAGGGTGTTCCCACATCCGTTAACGGCAAGAAGATGAAAGTTGCTGATATCATTACTACACTTAACGAGCTTGGTGGTAAGCACGGTATCGGTATCATAGATATAGTAGAGAACAGAGTTGTAGGCATGAAGAGCCGCGGTGTATATGAGACACCCGGAGGAACAATCCTTTATGAGGCTCATCAGCAGCTTGAGGAACTCATTCTTGACAGAGATACATATGCCCTTAAGGCTGATCTTGGCAATAAGTTTGCTCAGGTGGTATACGAAGGTAAGTGGTTCACTCCTTTAAGAGAAGCTCTGCAGGCATTCATTGACAGCACACAGCAGTATGTGACCGGTGAAGTAAAGTTCAAGCTCTACAAGGGCAATATCATCAAGGCCGGCACTACTTCACCCTACTCTCTTTACAATGAGAGCATTGCTTCATTCACGACAGGTGATATGTACGATCATCACGATGCAGAGGGCTTCATCAACCTCTTCGGTTTGTCTACGAAGGTAAGGGCGCTTAAGCTTCAGGAAGCAGGCGTGCTTAAGAAATAAGCAGGAAAAAGGTGCATATATGGAATTAGAGATGGACGAGCTGCTTAAAAAAGCGGAAGTGCTCATAGAAGCACTTCCCTATATTCAGCAGTTTAACAGAAAGATAATAGTGGTTAAGTACGGTGGTTCTGCAATGAATAATGAGCAGTTGCAGAAAAACGTGATCAAAGATGTCACATTGCTTAAGCTTGTCGGATTTAAGCCGATCATCGTTCACGGCGGCGGCAAGGCCATAAGCAAGTGGGTCGAGAAGTCAGGCAAGGAACCCAAGTTTATCAACGGTCTTCGTGTGACTGACGAAGAGACAATGGAGATCGCGGAGATGGTACTTGGCAGAGTCGGCAAGGATCTTGTGCGCATGGTAGAAGAACTGGGCGTAAGAGCGGTATCCATATCCGGCAAGGACGGCGGACTGCTTAAGTGCGACAAGAAGCTTTCGGACGGTCAGGATATAGGTTTCGTGGGTGATGTGAAGTCTGTGGATCCGAAGATAATATATGATCTTCTTGATACTGATTTCCTTCCTATTGTAGCTCCCATCGGACTTGACGATGATTATAATACCTATAATATCAATGCCGATGATGCGGCTTGTGCGATAGCGAGTGCCGTAGGTGCCAATAAGCTTGTGTTCCTTACGGATACAGAGGGCCTGTACAGAGACTTTAATGACAAGAGCAGCTTCATATCAAGGATCACGGTATCCGAAGCTGACAGGCTCATATCAGACGGTACGATAGGCGGAGGCATGCTGCCCAAGTTAAACGGCTGTACATCGGCTGTCAAAAACGGCGTGAATAATGTACATATCCTGGACGGCCGTATACCTCACAGTATGTTGCTTGAGATATTTACCAGTCGTGGTATAGGAACGATGATCATACCCGATTGATAAGAGGTGTCTATGAATAAGATAATAGAACTGGCGGAAGAGAATATTCTGCATACATACAACAGATTTCAGATCGTGCTTGATCATGGAAAAGGTGTGAAACTCTATGACAGTGAAGGAAAGGAGTATCTTGACTTTTTTTCCGGTATAGGTGTATATGCCCTGGGTCATGGAGATGAGGAATTAAATGATGCCATCAAGGCGCAGATCGATAAGATCGTTCATACTTCCAATCTCTTTTACAATGAGCCCGCGGCCAGAGCCGCAGCCAGGCTTAATAAACTTGCCGGAATGGATAAGGCTTTCTTTACCAATTCAGGTGCGGAGGCCATAGAAGGTGCACTTAAGGCGGCAGTTAAATATGCATACCTTAAGGACGGCGCGCATGATCATGAGATCATAGCACTTGACCATTCCTTCCACGGAAGGACATGCGGAGCGCTTTCGGTCACCGGTAAGGCGGCTTACAGAGAGGCTTTTGCTCCGTTGTGCGCTGAAGTTAAGTTTGCAAAAATGAATGATCTTGCGTCGGTGACTGAGTTGGTCAACAACAAGACGTGTGCGATCATTATGGAGACGCTTCAGGGCGAGGGCGGAATATATCCGGCAGATAAAGACTTTATCGAAGGCGTGTACAAGTTATGTCAGGATAAGGATATATTGCTTATACTCGATGAGATACAGTGCGGCCTGTACAGAACAGGATATCCTTATGCATGGCAGAGATATGATGTGCATCCGGATATCATGACTACAGCCAAGGCTTTGGGTAACGGTATTCCGATCGGAGCCTTCCTTCTTAATGAGAAGGTTGCGAAGGCTTCTTTGGTTGCGGGAGATCACGGTACCACATATGGTGGCAATCCGTTGGCATGCGCGGCGGCTGATAAAGCGCTGGAACTTTTAGAAAGCAGAAAGGTGTTAGATAACGTGCGTAACCTTACGCCTTATCTTGAGGAAAAACTTGATGCCCTTGTATCAAAATATGACTGCATTAAAGGGCGCAGAGGCCAGGGCTTTATGCAGGGTCTTATACTTAACGTCGCCCCGGCTGATATAGTAAATAAAGGTATAGAAAAGGGAATCCTGATGCTTACTGCAGGAACCGATGTACTCAGACTCCTGCCTCCGCTTATTATCACAAAGGAGGATATAGACAGGATGTATGAGATACTTGATGAGGTATTTTCGGCATGAGGGAACATAAGGGACTGGTAGGTGCCATACTCTGTATAGTCATGCTGATCGGCGTGATATATTCAGCGATAAGGCTCGTTCCTGCCGGACCGGATGATGAGAAAGAGGCGGTTGATTCACTCAAGGTATGGTATACGGATGAATCCATGGCGGATTATATGAATGCCATGGCGGTGGAATACCATGAAAAGGGTGGGATCAGAGTGCTTCCAAGTCTCCACTCCAGCAGCGAATATATAGAGACGATATACAAAGCATCCGTAGACAATGATAATGCTCCGGATGTATTTGTCGTTAGTAACGATGCTCTTGAACGAGCTTATCTGTCAGGTATCGCTTCTCCGATCGATGCGTCGGATGAAGCCTTAAACACCCTCATTTTTCCTCAGACGGCAATAGATGCGGTTACTTACGGCGGTAGGAAAGTGGCCTATCCTTACTACTTTGAGACCAGTGCGCTTATATATAACAAGACTTATCTTCATGATATGATAGCCGGCAAGCTTCAGGCCGAGAGTCTTGAAAACGCTGAAGATACCGACGGAGATGGTGAGCCTGATGCAAGTGAGGATTCGTATGAGGCTTTGGATGATGCCGGCAAAGAAGAGATGATAGCAGGGGTCATGGAAGAGACGATACCGCCGGCCACCTTTGACGATCTTTTGGAATTTGCGGACAGTTATGATGCCCCCGAGGGTGTTGAGACCATATTCAAATGGGATGTAAGAGACCTGTTTTTTAACTACTTCTTTATCGGCAATTACATCAATATGGGCGGCCCTTGCGGTGATGATGTGAGTAACATCAATGTATACAATAACGACGCTGTGAAAGCGCTTATGCTCTTTCAGAAGCTTAACGGCTTCTTTGCTTTTGAATCAAGCGATGTGACCTATGATCAGGTCGTTTCTGAGTTTATAGAAGGAAAGCTTATATTTGCCACGGCCACCTCTGATATAATAAGTCGCATTGAGGCGGCATCCGAAAGCGGTGAATTTCCATACGAATATGGAGTGGCCATGATACCTGACCTAAGCGATTCAATGGAGAGCAGGAGCCTTTCCGTTACGGAGACTCTGGTCGTCAATGGTTACAGCAATAAAAAAAGCGATGCCGAGAAATTTGCCAAGTTCTTATGCATCGATCATGCGGGACAGTTGTATGACAGGACGGGCAAACTTCCGTCAAAGATAAGCGTGCTTGATGATAAGGATCATGTCGGGCTTACGGCTTTTGCCAATGAATACTCCTATTCGGTGCCGATGCCGAAACTTATGACCATATCCAATTATTGGCTTCTTTTGGAAGATACATTCGCAGGGGTCTGGTCCGGGGATAATTCGTCGAAGAGGCTGCAGCAGCTTGCAAAACAGCTTAACTATCAGCTGACAGGTGAAGAGACGGACGTGGATTACATTGTATTGCCGTCCGATGAGGAAGAAGTGGAGTATCTTGATGAGGAAGCGCTTAAGCGCGAGGCTTTAGGAGATCAGGAATCCTCTGACAGCGGCGAACAGGAATAATATACGCGTTTGGAATAAAATGATATTGCATATCATACGCATTTAGTTTATAATCAGACCATCATCAGTACTTGGGAACCTCGCTTTTACAGTGAGGTGTATGATGAAGGATTATATGGAATATTTTGGGGATGGCAGTGTCTCGTGCACAGATGCCGTCTCACGCTATATGAGACACGGCCTTGTGAGATTCACAGGGCTGTTGGTGTACTTATCTGTGATCGCCCTTTTGTTTGTTGCAGGCTGCGGGCGGACGCAGGTCTTATATGATACGGACGGGCATGCCATTATGTCAGATGGGGACGCTGATACTGCGGATGCCGCTTACAGTATATCTGCCACGGGCAAAACAGAGGCGACTGACTTATCGGCAACTGAAGCAGATGCCACCGTTGGGGCGGACACAGAGCAGGAAGAGCCGGTTTTAGTAGTACATTTATGCGGCGCAGTGAATGAGCCCGGAGTATATGAACTTGATATAGACAGCCGTATTATAGACGGGATCAATAAGGCTGGAGGCTTCAGCGAAGATGCCAGTAGGGATTCGCTTAATCTGGCTATGGAGCTTAAGGACGGGAGCAGGATATATGTGCCTACCATAGAGGAAGCCGTGGCGTATGAGGCGGATTCCTGCGAAAATGCAAGTGATGCCGGCGGAAAGATCAATATCAATACTGCCGATGCGGATAAACTCACCACGCTTAAGGGTGTGGGACTTACCAGAGCGCAGAGTATCATCGCATACAGGGATGAGCACGGCGGCTTTGGGAGTATTGAGGAGATCATGAATGTGAGTGGCATAGGCAAGGCCAGTTTTGAAAAGATTAAGGATGAGATTACGGTAAGGTGACGGATGAGTCGTGTTTTGGTGGTTGATGATGAGAAACTTATAGTGAAGGGGCTTAAGTTTGCTCTTGAGCAGGACGGGATGGAAGTCGACTGTGCATATGACGGACAGGAGGCTGTGGATCTTGCGCACGCGGGAGACTATGACATTATTCTGCTGGATGTGATGTTGCCAAAGCTTACGGGATATGAGGTGTGTCAGGCCATAAGGGAGACATCAGACGTCCCGATTGTTATGTTAACCGCCAAAAGTGATGACAATGATAAAATACAGGGGCTTGAGTATGGTGCGGATGACTATATCACCAAGCCTTTTAACATTTTGGAAGTCAAGGCCAGGATCAAGGCCATACAGCGCCGTATGACAGGGCGACGGGAAGATTCGCGCAAGGGAGATATTACCTGCGGCGAACTGCATATGGACACGGATGCCAGGAGAGTGACACTTGGAGAGAGAGAAGTCAGACTTACTTCCAAGGAATTTGATATCCTTAAGTTGCTTTTGTGCAATCCGGGCAAGATATATAGCAGGGATGATCTGCTGCATGCCATATGGGGAAACGGTACTCCGGCCGATGCAAGGACCGTGGATGTTCATGTCAGAAGACTGCGTGAGAAGATAGAGGAAGACCCGGGAGAGCCCAGGTATGTATTCACCAAGTGGGGCTCGGGTTATTATAATAAGAGATAGAGATTTGCATACAGGCAGTTTTGGTAAAGTTCTTAACAGAATAAATCAGCTGCAGTTTATGCGCAGTTTTCGTGTCAGGATATTCTTTGTGTTGCTTATCATAGGCATAATACCGAGTATCCTGGTACGTGATGCCATTCTGTACAACTATGAGAACAGAGCGGTTAATGTGCGCGAATCTGAAGTTTCCAATCAGCTTAATATCATTGCCAACCATCTTATCACATACAATTATCTTTCGGATCAGTCTAATTCGGCCGTCAATGCCGAATTGGAGCAGATATCCAATCTGTACGATGGCCGTATACTTATTATCGGCGGCAATTTCAAGGCTATAAAAGATACCAACGGAGTGAGCACGGGCAGGACCATCATATCGGAAGAGGTCATCAAGTGCTTTAAAGGTGTCAAGACTGTCAATTACGACAGTACCAACGGCTTTATAGAACTGACCATACCTATCAACGATACCATCGCGGAAGGTGCCGAAGGCGGTGAAGAGAGTGTGGTGCAGGGCGTGATGCTTGCAAGCGTATCTACCGATACGATAGCCATGACCCTTAAACTTTTAAGCAGGCTTGGATGGATAATAGCCATAGGTATGATCGCGCTTATTTTCTTAATGGCCATGTTTTTTTCAAGGCTATTAACCGATCCCTTCAATAAGGTTACCGAGGCGATCAACGACGTAAAAGAGGGCTTTAGCGATGAGCCTTTGTCTGTGCCGGATTATAAGGAGACAGAGCATATAGTCGATGCATTTAACCGTGTGCTTAAGAGGATGAAGGTGATCGATGAGTCAAGGCAGGAGTTCGTGTCCAATGTGTCGCATGAGCTTAAGACTCCGATCACTTCTATGAAACTGCTCGCGGAGTCGCTTATGGCACAGGAGGATGTTCCGTCTGAACTGTACCGCGAATTTATGGAAGACATTGCCGGCGAGATAGACAGGGAAGATAAGATAATCACAGATCTTTTGGAACTTGTCAAACTTGATAAAACCAACGCCGGGCTTAATATTGAATCCGTGGATATCAACGGCATGATAGAGCTGATACTTAAGAGGATGAAGCCGATAGCTGCTGTCAATAATGTTGAACTTGTCTTTGACAGTGTAAGGAGCATTACGGCGCATGCGGATGACGTGAAACTGACACTGGCTCTGACCAATCTGATAGAGAACGGTATTAAGTATAATAAGGACGGAGGATCAGTGTATATCACCTTGGACGGTGATCATCAAAGCTATGTGATCACCGTTAGGGATACGGGGATAGGTATACCGGAAGAGTCTATTGATCAGATATTTGAGAGATTCTACAGAGTAGACAAATCCCATTCAAGAGAGATCGGCGGTACCGGACTGGGACTGTCCATCGCTAGGAATATTATCCTGATGCACAGAGGTACCGTTACGGTAAAAAGTGTAATTGACGAAGGTACGACGTTTACGGTGAGACTGCCGTTATAGAATTATGAGAAATGTTGGATTCATGCGTATAACAAATGTGACAAATATAACACAAATAATTGCATATGTTCTGATCGCGTTTATATGTCTTGTGACCGGCTGTGGCAGAGTTCCTGGCGAAGTTAAGTTGCAGGATGGTGATTATAGGATATATTGCCTTGACAGGGATGAGAATAAGCTTACGGATTACGTCTATCATACTGATGAGACTGAGACTGAGCCTTTGATAAGTGAACTTATAGATGAGCTTGCTGCGCCTGATGAAGAAGTAAAGCGAAGAGAGAGCATAAGGGGTTTTGAAGTGACGGACTATTCTCTTACGGGAACCGGACTTGTGCTTACATTAAGCGATTCATATATTGATATGCCGCCTACTACGGAAGTGTTGGTGAGGGCTGCGATCGTCAGGACACTGTGCCAGATAAGCGGAGTTCACAGCATATCGTTTAAGGTAGGAGAAAATGATCTTTTGGATGCTTTGGGCATGCCTGTCGGAAGCATGACTGAAGCGCAGTTTATCGATAATGAAGGTAATGAGATCAATGCCTACGACAATATAGAACTTGCACTGTATTTCGCTGATTCTGACGGAGATGCTCTTTTAAGGACAACCAGAAGTGTGGAATACAATACGAACATATCTCTTGAAAAACTTGTCGTGGAGCAGCTTATTCATGGCGTAACGGCTGAGGAAACGGAGAATGGACTTAATGCCACCGTCAATCCGCAGACGGCGATAATCAATGTAACGGTCAAGGATGGCATATGTTATGTCAACCTTGATGGAGGCTTTTTGGTAATCTCCCCGGGCATTCGTCCCGAGGTTATCATATATTCAATAGTGGATTCACTTGTGGAATTGCCCGAAGTCAATAAAGTGGCCATATCCATAGATGGCAACAGTGACCTAAACCTGGGCGAGAACATGCCGCTGTCCGTGATCTATGAGCGCAATCTGGATATAGTGGAGAAGTGAATCTGATCAGTAGGTGATCGATATTTTCATATTAACGAACAAAATAATAAGCTGCATGCTTAAAAGGCCGCTTGTGCCTGTAAGCATGCTTGTTGTCATATGCAGTATGCTCAGTTTTTGCATATCGGATAAGAAGGCCAAAGACAAATATCTTATGGCTGATGATGTCCCCGGAGCCGAATATGTGATCTATGAGGATAAAACTGCGGGGCTTATGATAAAAGAGGGCGAATGTCTTACCATGGGCGGCCGGATATGTTCCATGACAGTCGGAAGACATGACGGGTATTCCGTGTATGGGAAAGATGACGATACAGAGTCTGATACGGAGTATCTGGATGTGTGTCTGCGCGGCATGTGCATATATAAAGAACAGGATAACGGTGCTTGCTATGATCAGGAGACATGCGTAAGTGTCGGTCTGCCATGGCAGCAGGTAAAGGTCAGATTTTATACCAAAGAAGATCTTCATATGGGAGAATATATCGTAATTCGCGGAAGGGTTAAGGAGTTCGAAAAAGCGTCCAATCCGGGGCAGTTTGATTCGTATTCCTATTATCACAGCAGGGGAATGCTTTTTTCGGTTAATGACGCAGTGCTGCAAGCAAACGACAGAATGCTCTCACCATACAGACAGAAGCTTTATGAGATAAGGTTATCCGGAGAAGAAGTACTCACAAGATATTTGGATCCTGATGACGCGGCTATCATCAAGGCGATGCTTTTTGGCAATAAAAGTGAACTGGGAAGCGATATAAGGGAACTTTTCAGAAAAAACGGTATAGCTCATATTCTTGCGATATCCGGCCTTCATATATCTTTTCTGGCGATGCTTCTGTATCGGATCCTTGGGCTTTTTATGGTGCCAACTAAACTAAAGGCGCTTATAAGTGAGGCTGCCATAGTTACATACGGCTTTATGGTGGGTTTTACGCCTTCGGCATTCAGAGCTATATTCATGTTTTCTCTTTTTTTACTGTCAAAAGCAATCTTACGAACCTACGATATGCTCACGGCGCTGTCGGCGGCTCTTATACCGATAGCACTTTTATATCCGGGTATGCTTTTTGACACCGGTGTTATGCTTTCTTTTTTGGCTGTAGCGGGAGTGGGCTTTTTTTATGCGAGCTTTGTAAAGAATATATATGATCCGGGTCTAAGATTGTCTGCCGTAGGGGTATCATTTTTCGTATTTATGACCACGTTGCCTGTAGTGCTGGATGCTTACTATGAGGCGGCTTTTTATTCGATCATTCTTAATCTTATCATCATCCCGCTTATGTCCGTACTGCTCGTCGCATCAATAATTCTTGTATTGTTTGGAAACTGGTTTAGGCCGAGTGCTGCCATATTTATCATTAAAGGCATTCTGTGGATGTATAAGGGAGTTTGCAGGACCATGTCGAACTATAAGTTACTTACATCCAATATAGGAGCTCCAAAGATATGGCAGGTCATACTCTTTTACATACTGCTTGTATCAGCGGTCACATATAGGGGAAGATATAAGAAAGCGGCCTGTGGGCTTATGCTGGTATCTTCTTTGCTCATCATGCATATTCAACCTTTTAAAGGACTTAATATATGCATGCTTGATATCGGACAGGGCGACTGTATGGTGCTTACGGCTTCAGACGGTATCTTTTTGCCGTCTCATACCTATATAATAGACTGTGGAAGCAGTTCCAAAAAGGCAGTAGGTGAGAGAAGACTGATACCTTTACTTAAGTATTACGGAATAGACAGAGTGGAAGCGGTATTTATCACCCATCCCGATTCGGATCATATTAACGGAATAGAAGAATTGCTTGCAAAGGCATATGATGAGAACGTCAAAATCGGCAGAATATGTGTATTTTCAGGATTTATCGGTGATGGTGCCCTGAAAAATATAGAAAAAATGACAGATATGTCAGAATGCGGTGACTTATACAGAGCGGACGAGACAGCAATGACCGAACAAGTCAACAATGTGACTGCCATGAGATCATCTCCTCCACTTATGACACCCTTAAGTGAAGGGATGATTATAAAGGATGGAAGGCTTAAATTTCATGTGATATATCCGAGGAAGGGGCATGATATAACCGATCCCAATGAAGCGTCTCTTGTTATGCATGTAGAATACGGTAATTTTGACATGCTTACTACGGGTGATGCGGGAAAGATCGCAGAAGAGTACATTGTAGAAAGGTTTGGAACCCCACAGATCAGGGGTATCGGAGAAATTGACGGGTGGGATGATATGGATGTGGATGTACTTAAAGTCGGACATCACGGGTCTTCCACATCTACAGGGGATAAGCTATTAAGTCTCACTGATCCGGAGGTTGCCATCATATCCTGCGGCCTGGCCAATTCATATGGCCATCCGCATAAAGAGACGCTAAAAAGACTTAATGAGCATGATGTGAATATATACAGAACCGACAGATCGGGAGCTGTAATACTGCATACCGACGGCAAAAAATACAGTGTGAGCACGTTTTTTGCCGTTAAATGGCTGTTGCTTACGGATCACAGTTACTATTATTTTATACATAATCTTACCAAATAGTGCATAGTGTGATAGAATAATGGTTATCGATGTAAAAAGCGGCCGATCATATGAGAGGGGTCGATGATTTATTAAAGGAGAATATAATTTATGGGAGAATTGAAACCGATTAAAGAAGGAAAAGTGCGTGAGATTTACGACAATGGTGACAGCCTTATCATGGTGGCTACCGACAGGATCAGCTGCTTTGACGTGATCCTTGACAATAAGGTGACAGGCAAAGGCAAGGTTCTTACACAGATGAGCAAGTTCTGGTTTGACTTTACCAAGGACATCATCCCCAATCACATGATATCCGTGGATGTCAATGATATGCCTGAGTATTTCAGGACACCGGATTTTGACGGTAACAGCATGATGTGCAAAAAACTTGAGATGCTTCCGGTAGAATGTATCGTAAGAGGATATATTACAGGATCGGGTTGGGCAAGTTATAAGAAAGACGGTACAGTATGCGGGATACGTCTTCCCGAGGGACTTAAGGAGTCGGATAAGTTGCCTGAACCTATATATACTCCTTCCACAAAGGCAGAGATCGGTGATCATGATGAGAATATCTCTTATGAGCAGAGTGTGGAGTATCTTGAGAAGAGGTATCCGGGTAAGGGAAGTGAATATGCAAAGAAACTTAAAGACTATACGCTTGCGATATATAAGAAGTGTGCAGATTATGCTCTCACTCGCGGTATCATAATAGCGGACACAAAGTTTGAGTTCGGAATAGACGAAAACGGCAACATGGTAGTGGGTGATGAGATGCTCACTCCCGACAGTTCACGTTTCTGGCCTGCAGATAAGTATGAGCCGGGTCATGGACAGCCCAGCTTTGACAAGCAGTTTGCAAGAGACTGGCTCAAAGCCAATGAAGGTAAGCATGATTGGAAACTTCCTGAGGACGTCGTGGATAAGACCATAGATATATACCAGAAGGGTTATGAGCTTATAACAGGCAAGAAGTTATGAGTCATAAAATAGCATGCGCTATTAAAAGAATTATATATCACGCCAAGACAGGACTTATTGTGATGGTAATGTTGGCGTCTGCACTTATGTTGGGCGCCTGCGTTGAGACGGAAGAAGCCAAGAAAGTGGTTCTTACCACCGGATTTGCCAAGAACGAGGTCTTTCGTCTTGAGAATAAGTCATGTACACTTCCGGAGATCATGGTATATCTGACCAATATACAGAATCAGTACGAGAATGTATATGGGAGCAGAATATGGGATGCAAAAGTTGACGGAGTGTCGATGGAGAGCAACGTCAAGGATATGGCGCTGTCAATGATGGCACAGATCAAGGCTATCAATCTTTTGGCTGAACAGCAGGGGATCTCCCTCGATGAAAATGAGAAAAAACTTGTTGCCAAGGCTGCAGGAGAATACTATTCCGAACTTAATGACGCGGAAATAGCGGCCATGGGCATAGATGAGAGCGTGATAGAACAGCTTTACAGTGAGTATGCCTTATCTCAGAAATTATATCATGATATAATAAAGGATATCAACCCGGAGATAAGCGATGACGAAGCCAGGACAATCACGGTGGAGCATATCCTTATTAAGATCTACAACCTTGATGAAGACGGCAACAGGGAAGGCTATACGGAGTATGCAAGGTCACAGGCCAGAGATAAGGCGGAGGAAGTTCTTAAAAAGGCCAAAGCCGGTGAGGATTTTGAAAAGCTCGCTGCCGAATACAGTGAAGACAGTGTTATAACCTATTCATTTGGCAAAGGCGAGATGGATGCGGTGTTTGAGAATGCGGCATTCAATCTTGGCGAGGGCGAGATATCGGACATTGTCCAGACCGAATACGGCTATCATATAATCAAGTGTATCAGCACATTTAATAAGGATGTTACGGATGCCAATAAGTTAAAGATCGTGAGTGAGCGAAGGGATGAGGCATTTTCGCAGGAATATGATGAGTTTGTTAAGACCCTCAATAAGGATCTGAACAGTGAATTATGGGACAGTGTCAGTTTTATTCATGACGATTCCGTCTCAACCTGCGATTTCTTTGAAGTATTTGACAGGATATGGAATGATTGAGTATACTCAATTTTGTAAAGTGCAGCAGCACTGAAGGAGAGTCGATATGGCTAGATTGATGTTATGTGATGATGCTCTTTTTATGCGTTCCGCCATCAAGAAGATGGTAGAGGATGCCAAGCATTCTGTTGTAGCGGAAGTCGGTAACGGCAGAGAAGCCGTGGAGATGTATCAGGTTGTAAGACCGGACATCGTGCTTATGGACATTACCATGCCTGAGATGGATGGTATCACCGCTACTAAAGAGATCATCAAGTTCGATCCTGATGCCAAGATAATAATAGTGTCCGCTTTGGGACAGATGGAGATGGTCATTAAAGCTATCACTGCCGGGGCAAAGGACTTTATAGTCAAGCCGATCGAGGGTGATAAGCTTCAGTTTTGTATACGAAAATACATGTAGCTGTTTAAGACGCAAGGCGTCTTAAACGCAACGTTTCGGACAGAAGTCCGAAACGTCCAATGGATTAATAGAGCATCTTAAACCTCACTTTTTGAATCGGAGATTCAAAAAGTCAAAAACACACGAGCTTACGAAATTATAAAGAGTTTATTAAATATTAGCACTCGGACTTGCCGAGTGCTAATTTTCGTTATATAATCATTTTTGTTCATTAAGAAGCGGTCTGTACGGCCGTCTCTATAATATATACCAAGGAGGCAATACGATCATGTCAGAGAAACACGGCAGTTTGTCCATTAACAGTGACAATATTTTTCCAATAATCAAAAAGTGGCTGTATTCAGACCACGACATATTCTACAGAGAGCTCATATCCAACGGATGTGATGCCATCACCAAGCTTAAAAAGCTTGATATGATGGGTGAGTATACCTTGCCGGACGGCTATAAGCCCAGGATCGATGTTATCTGCAATCCCGAGAAGAAGACTTTGGAGTTTATCGATAACGGTCTTGGAATGACAGCTGATGAGGTGGAAGAGTATATCAATCAGATCGCCTTTTCCGGAGCATCTGACTTTATTGAGAAGTATAAGGATAAGGCCAATGATGATCAGATCATCGGACATTTCGGCCTCGGATTTTATTCCGCTTTCATGGTAGCCGATGAGGTTCATATTGATACACTCTCATACAAGGACGGCGCTGCACCTGTACATTGGGAATGCGACGGCGGTACAGAGTTCAGTATGAAAGAAGGCGACATGACCGAGACAGGTACGAAGATCACTCTATTCTTAAATGAAGATGTTCTTGAGTTCTGCAATATCTATAAGGCGAGAGAGGTCATCAAGAAGTACTGTTCCTTCATGCCTACAGAGATATACTTAAGCAAGGAAAATACGGACGAGACTGAGACGATCGATAAGGGAGAAGAACTTCCTGATGATGAGATCATCGAGACCATAGCTCCCAAAGAAGATGAAAAGGATGGCAAGATCAGACTTAAAATACGTAAGCGTCCTGAACTGCTTAATGATACCAATCCTTTATGGACCAGGCATCCCAATGATTGTAAGAGAGAAGATTACATAGACTTCTATCGCAAGGTGTTCAATGATTATAAGGAGCCTTTGTTCTGGATACATCTGAATATGGATTATCCCTTCAATCTTAAGGGCATCCTGTATTTCCCGAAGATCAATCTGGAATACGATACAATAGAAGGTGTTATCAAATTATACAACAACCAGGTATTCATAGCTGACAATATCAAGGAGGTTATTCCTGAATTCCTGATGTTGCTTAAGGGTGTCATCGACTGTCCGGATCTTCCTCTTAATGTATCTCGTTCGGCTTTGCAGAACGATGGATTTGTCAATAAGATCAGCGAGTATATCACCAAGAAAGTGGCCGATAAACTCGCAGGCATGTGTAAGACAGAGAAGGAAGAATACGAGAAATACTGGGATGATATCTCTCCCTTCATCAAGTACGGCTGCTTAAAGGATGACAAGTTCTGCGAGAAGATGACGGACTATATCCTCTTTAAGAACCTTGATGACAAGTATATGACTCTTCCCGAGTGCTTGGAAGTTAAGCCTATTGATACTGATGAAGAAGGCGAAGATACAGCGGATAAATCGGCAGACGATACATCGACTGATGCGGTCAACGAGGGCGGTGAAGATGTCGGTGAGAAGGATTCGGACGGCGCCGAAGAAGAGAAGAAAGAAAAGATCATATATTACGTCACGGATATGCAGCAGCAGAGCCAGTACATTGCCATGTTTAGGAAGGCCAAGAAGGATGCTGTCATTCTGACTCATAATATAGATCAGCCTTTCGTATCACAGCTTGAGAGCAAGAATGAAGGTATCAAGTTCATGAGAATAGATGCTGACCTTACCGATGATTTCACATCCAAGACCGGCAAAAAGGAACAGGAAGAGATGGATGCGGCTTTGGAAGGCATAGAAAAGCTCTACAAGAAGGCTCTTAAGAAAGAAAAGGTCAATGTAAAGCTCTCCAAACTCAAGAATAAGAAGATCGCCTCCGTGATCACACTTTCCGAAGATTCCAGAAGAATGCAGGACATGATGAAGATGTACGGTATGGCCGGAATGGGCATGGGCGATATGGGCAAAGAAGGAGAGACTTTGGTGCTTAACTACAGCCATCCGCTTGTGAAAGCCCTTATCTCGTCATCAGATAATAAAAACAGTGAGCTTATATGCGAACAGCTCTATGATCTGGCAAGACTCCAGCATGCTCCCTTGGAGGCCGATGAGATGAGCAGATTCATCGAGCGCAGCAACGAGCTTATGGGACTTATATTGTAAATAAACCCGTGGTCTGATATAATCATAGTTGGCCGCCATGTCTCTGGCATGGCGGCTGATTTTTCGAGCGAAAAGCGATGATATTCTTAAGGACGTTCGGATAATGGCGACGAACAGAGATTCAAGAGGCGGTCTCGTTTTCAAGGATTCCAAGATTGAACTTACGCTGAATGCGGGCGATGTCTGTGAGGGGTATTTTGAGGTAGAGACAGATACGGATGTGCCCATGGAAGGATATGTCTATTCTTCCTCTCTTCGCATGCGCCTTAAGAACGACAGGGTGAGCGGCAATAATGTCACCATCACCTATGAATATGATTCCTCAGGCATGCAGCAGGGTGACGTTCAAAAGGGCAGCATAATGTTTGTCACCAATCTTGGCGAGTATGTCATATCATTTGCGGTTACTGTAAGGAGAAGTACGATTGAGTCTTCAATGGGCAGTATACGCAATCTTTTTCACTTTACGAATCTTGCCAAGAGCAACTGGGATGAAGCAGCCGAACTGTTTAACGCTCCCGGTTTTATAGATATCATGTCGGGATCTGACGCCAGATTCCGCAATCTTTACCTTGGATTGTCCGGTGGAGGCAATCGTAATCACAATCTTGAAGAATTCCTGATAGGCATCAATAAGAAAAAGCAGATAGAGTACACCGTGGCGGAGGAAGATGTGAAGTTTGCCTATACCGCGGCGGATGACGGCCATACGATAGAACTGAGGCGTAACGGTTGGGGATATACACTTTTGGTGGCCAAAGCCGAGGGTGAATTCATAGAAGTTCCCGAGAACAGGATATCGGAGCAGAACTTTGAGAATAATGTATGCTACTTTAAGTACCGTATCAGAGAAGATAAGCTTCATGCAGGCAGGAATGTGGGCAGGATTACATTCAGACACCTATACGGAAGCATATCCGTGGACATACGTGTCACATACGGTGAGCGCAGCAGAAAAAGCGGCATGATCCACCGTGCCAAGGTGGCAAAATATTCTCTTGCAAGATTCTACATCGACTATTGCACCGGTGTGATAGGCAGGAGCAAGTGGATACAGCAGACCGAAGATATCATCAGCCACAGGGTGAGCATTGACAGCGACGATATGGAGAATCTTCTCTATCAGGCGTATCTGCTCATCATTCAGGAGAGATACAATGAAGCCAAATGGCTTCTGGACAGAAAGATTACAGATGTTATTGAAGATGAATCCAATGCAGCATACTGCTTTTATCTGTATCTGACCGCTTTGTATGATGGTGATGAATACTATGGAATAGAGATATACAATAAGATAAAGAGTATATATGCCAAAGATAAGGACAACTGGCATATTGCCTGGGTCATGATGCATGTAGGCACCGAGCTTACGCGTAATGCGCAGAGAAGATACGAGTTTGCCGTAAGACAGATAGAACTTGGATGCAACAGTCCGATAATGTATGCGGAGATCGTGGATATGCTTAACAGCGAACCGGCTCTTTTGATGCATTTTTCGGATGAAGAAGTGCGGGCATTAAGATTCGGTGCGCGTGCCGGCATGATAGGTGACGAACTGAAAGGCCAGATAGCCTATAAGGCTTTGGGCCTTAAGAATTACGATAAGAGGATACTTGATATCCTGCTTGGCTTATATGATGGCAACAGAGATAAGGATGTTCTCGAGGCTGTATGTACGCAGCTTATAAGAGGCGGACTTACCGGAGAACAGTATCTTGAGTGGTATCTGGCAGGTGTGAATGCCGGCCTTAATATCACCAGACTGTATGAAAACTACATTATGTCTCTTCCTGAGGGCTATGAGGGTGATATCCCCAAAGAAGTGCTCATGTATTTCTCCTACGGCAGAGAGCCCGAATATGAGCAGGCTGCCGGACTGTATGCCTATGTTTTGCGCAATAAGGACAGATACAATGATGTCTATATGGCATATGGCGGCATAATAGAGCGGTTCATATCGGGACAGCTAAAACTTGGACGTATCAACAGAGATCTGGCTTATCTGTACGGTGAGTTCATCACCACAGGGATGGCTTCGCAGGACGATATACGCCGTCTCAGTGAGCTTTTGCTTGTGCACATGATAGGCGTGGATGATCCGGTGATAGCTTCGGTTATCGTGCGTGACGAGAGGCTGAAGGACGAATTGACTTATAAAGTCAATGATGAAAAGGCCTATGTTACCCTACCCAGCAGTGAGTATACGATATTGCTTGAGGATACACTTGGCAACAGATATTACAGTACAAAAGAATACAGCACTGAGAGATTCTTTCTCCCAAGGAAACTTATGCCCGTTCTGGAGCCTTATACGGGCGACAGCCTGCTTTTTGATCTGTATGTGTGCGAGGGCAATAAGGACTATATAGTAGTCGGAGACCGTAATGTTTTAAGGTATGCATATCTGGAACAGTGCGAGGATGTGACGGATGAATTCCGCGCTGCCATAAGGCTTCCGCTTATAAGATACTATCAGGACAATGAGAACAGTCTTTTGCTTGATGAGATGCTTTACAAGATCGATGCAGAAGATGTGCCCTGCAGGGACAGGGAAGAACTGTTAAGGCTTCTTATCGCCAGGAATCAGACTGATAAGGCTTTTGAATACTCTGTATATTACGGACCGGAGAATATAGATGCGCAGATACTGACTAGAGAGGCCACGCTTCTTATCGACAGAGACGGATATATAGAAGATGAGAGGCTTACCGCACTTATCATGAGTGCATTTGAGAGGGGCCGCTATAATGATACGGTTCTGCTTTATCTGACAAAGTTCTATAAAGGACCGTCCAAGAATCTCAGGGATATATGGAAAGCGGCATCCGGATTCTATGTGGATACCTACAGCATATGCGAGACCATGATCATTCAGACTCTTCAGACCGGTGCATATATCGGGGAAGAGGCAATGGTGCTCAAGGAATATGTGGATGGTGGTGGAAGATCGGATCTTATACTTGAATATATCACGCGTTTTGCAGACGGTTATCTTACAAGGGATGATCTGGTGGACGGATTCTTCTTTACCCAGATGGCACGTATATATGAGAATGAAGGATCGCTTCCTGATGTGTGCATGATAGCATTTCTCAAGTATTATGCTTATAATGTCAGACCCAAGGATATACCTGAGGACATTGCAGAACATATCAAACGCTACATCCATATATTGTATACGGAGAAGGGCATAGCGCTGCCTTATATGCAGGCTTTTGCAGATATCTCATATGAATCACAGGCGTTATCTAAATTTACGATCGTGCAGTACAACGGTGAAAGCGGATCGAGAGTGGTCATCAACTATATGCTTTCGGGTGAGAATACCGAGAACTTCGGTTATGTGCGTGACGAGATGCAGGAAGTGTATAACGGACTTTATGTGAAGAGTTTCTTGGTCTTTTTCGGGGAGATGTTGCAGTATTATATCACTGAAAAAAATGAGCGCTTTGAGGAATTGGTTCAGAGCGGATCACTGACCAAAAACGATGCGGACGCAAGCGGCGAAGCGGATGCTTACGGGCTGATCAACGATATTTCGCTTTCAGCGACACTTAAGGATTATGATACGGCTTTTAATATGCTTAAGGAGTATAAATACAAGGAATATGCGGCAGATAAGCTTTTTGAACCGCAATAGGACCGGTGGGTATGTTTGATCTTAAGAGTAATAAGGGCGTAGTCGTAGGCTACGATCTGTCAGATGAATATGCGCAGATAAGCTACTGCAGGGCTAACGGTGCTGATATGGGCACGGTGAGCACAGTTCCGGATAAGGAGCAGTATGCCATTCCAATGTGCCTTTTTAAACGTAATGAGGTCAATCAGTGGTTTGCCGGAGCTGAAGCAGTAAGTTACAGTGAGATGGATGAAGGCGAACTTGTATGGGATTTGTGGAGCAGAGCCATTGAAGGTAAGCCTGTGACGGTTGCCGGAGAAGAGTTTGATCCGTTATCTCTTATAACTCTCTATGTCAAGCGCACCATGAATGTCTTGACCAGAACAGTCAACGGCGAAAATGTCATAGCTATCATGTTCACTGTTCCGAAGCTTACGAAGCGTGCGATAGAAGTGCTTCATACAGTTGCCTCCTCTTTGGAATATAAGGACATTGAAGTGAGTTATCTCGGAAGAGAGGAGAGCATATATCATTATGTCATCAATCAGGAACGCGAATTATGGAAATATGACGTGATGATATACGAATGCAGGGATAATGAACTTGACTGTTACAGATTTTATGAGAATAAGATCACGAAGCCGGTGGTGGCTTTTGTAGACAGATTCAGTATGTCTTTGCCTGCAGGTCCCGATGAGGAGAAGGATAAGAGCTTTTTATCCATAGTGCATGATACGACATCGGGACGTGTGGTCACCTGCGGTTATCTTATCGGTGAGGGCTTCACGGGACGCTGGTGCGTGGAATCCTTAAAGGAACTTTGCAGAAACAGAAGGATATTCAGGGGCAATAACTTATACAGCAGGGGTGCATGTTATGCCATGTTAGACAGGCTGACAGGTAAAAAGCCCGAAGAAAAGGCTACGGTATTCCTGGGTGAAGATAAGCTTAAGTCCAATATAGGTATGGATGTCGTACGTGCCGGCAAGGAATCATATCTGGCGTTACTTAATGGCGGAGAGAACTGGTTTGACTCGAAAAAAAGCGTTGACCTTATCATAGACAGAGGCAACAGTTTTACCGTAACCATCACGCCGCTTGACGGAAGGAATGTACGCAAGGTTGAGATCGTGCTTGACGGGCTTAAGGATCACGAGCCCAAGACCGTACGGATCAGAGTTGAAGCTTTGATGGAGTCTGAAGAAAGATTAAGGCTTAATGTGACGGATATGGGATTCGGTGATTTCTTCCCGGGAAGCGATCAGCTTTTTACGCAGATCATATCATTGTCTGAGGCTGATGAACCGGTATCGGATGATCCGGATACGGCAAAAAACGAATCATAGGAGAAGATGCAGATGAGCAATGTATTGCTGTGTCAGGGCAGATATGCCACAACTCCATACTATGTCAGAGAAGACTGCAAGAGCATCTATTGTATAGAAGAACTGTGTTATTATCTCTATCACAATGCATTTTTGCTTGATGACGGCTTTGCCGCCAAGGAACTGGCGGTCTGGATAGATGAAGAACTTGGACTTACACCTCTTGCATCCGAGGTGAGTGCTGTATGCGGCAAGACCAATGCTCTTACAAAACTTATCGAAGTTTTGGCTTTGCGTGTGGGCTATTATACGGAAGATGAGTGGAGAGAACTGTTAAAAGAGGTGGGAGCCGGCAATGATCTAAGTGCCGAAGAGAGACGCAAATGCAGGGCGGATGGATTTTTGAACGCCGGAAGATATGCGCTGGCGATCAATGAGTATGAGATCATATTGCGTCAGGCCAAAGTCACCGAGACCGGACTTCGTGCCAAGGTATATCACAATCTGGGTGTGTGCGCCGCAAGATTATTTATGTTTAAACAGGCTGCCTCGTATTTTGAGAGAGCCTATGATACATATGCCAATACCGAGAGCTACGTACAGATGCTTACGGCCATGAAGATGTATATGAGTGCCGAAGAGTATCTCGGATATCTCTCCGAACATAAAGAATCTTACGAAGATTCGCTTGAGGTAGAGGCGAGATTTGACAGATGTGCCGAGGACTATAAGATTCAGTCTTCAGCGCTGTATATGCAGGAACTTGGCGAGAAACAGGGTAAGACCTATTATGACGGTATTGATGCATTGACCGAAGAAGTCAAGGAAAGATACAGAGAGAGCGTCATGAGGGGCGGGACCGGAGGTTATTGATGGGATTTGCCGGTAGATTTCTGTCCAAACTGTTCAAGGGTCAGGAAGAGGACTTCTTGGGACTTGATCTGGATGAAGGACTGGAAGAAGAATTTGAATGGGACTGGGATCATATCGTGGAAGAGCGTCAGCTTTTCAAGATGAGCGATGATGTCCAGCGGGAAAAATACATACGAAGTCTTGTGGAACAGGTACGTGATGCCGAGAACGAGCTTAATAAGCTTTCGGCTGAATACAATGCCGTTACGGCCATGCTTAAGGATATGGATGAGATCGATTCTCTGCCTGTTACCGAGAAGGTGACCCTTTCGGATGCTGCGCGCAATATTCTTTATTATGAGGAAGAGGCCAAAAACTACGAGATGAAGAGGAGTGCGATCACGGAGGCTCAGTTTAAGAGCATGGAGCGCTTCGAAGATAATATGCCCGGAGCTTATGAAGATATGGCGGAGGCTGAGAAAAAGCAGGAATATATCCGCGGTGATCTGCGCAAGCTGGAAGGTGAAAAACACGCGTTTTTATACCGGCAGGATGAACTTAAGCATGAGATAGTCAACTTAAAAGGAATGACGATCATATGTGTGTTTGCCACCATTCTTTGCATCATCATGCTCTTCATACTCCAGTTTGGCTTTGAGATGGATACTAAGGCGGGTTATATCATCACGGTCCTGGTGGCTGCTTTTGCGATCACCATGATGTATATCAAATTCACCGACGCCACCAAGGATCTTAAACGCGTGGAAAAGGGCATCAACAGACTGATACTTTTACAGAATACCGTAAAGATCCGTTACGTTAACAATACCAATCTTCTTGATTATCTTTATACCAAATACAATATAGGCAGTGCGAAGGAACTTAAGAACATCTGGGAACTGTATCAGATTGAGCGTGAGGAGAGGGAAAGAGCCGTTCAAAACGAGAGAGACCTGACCTATCACCAGGCCGAACTTTTGAGAAAACTCCGAAAATATCAGCTTAACGACGTGTATGCGTGGCTGCACAATCCAAGAGCCATTATAGAACATAATGAGATGGTGGAACTCAGACATGCACATATTCTTCAGAGGCAGAAGTTACGTGCACGTATGGATTATAACAAACGTCTGGCCAAAGAGGGACAGAGAGAACTTAAGGAATTCGTATCCCAGTATCCCGAATATTCCAAAGAGGCCCTCGATATGGTCGAGAGATATTCGACCGTTTTATGACCGTTATTTTAACGATTTAATAATTTACCATGTTAAATTGGCGATATTCATTGACATTATTGCCGTAGTCGGGTACTATATCCAAGGCGAATTATCAAGATGACTTATCATGGAGGATACGATGAGTACAGATTGTTACAGCTCTCCGCTGTCGGAGAGATATGCGAGTAAGGAGATGCAGTACATCTTCTCGCAGGATAAGAAATTCAGAACATGGAGAAGGCTATGGATAGCTCTTGCCGAGACAGAGAAGGAGCTTGGGCTTGACATTACCGATGAACAGATAGAAGAGCTTAAGGCTCATGCGGATGATATCAACTATGACGTTGCCCGCGCAAGAGAGAAGGAAGTCAGACATGACGTTATGAGCCATGTCTATGCATACGGTGTTCAGTGCCCAAAGGCCAAGGGTATCATTCATCTCGGTGCTACGAGCTGTTATGTGGGTGACAATACCGATATCATCATCATGACGGAAGCTCTTAAGCTTGTGCGCAAGAAACTTATCAATGTCATGAATGAACTTGCGAAGTTTGCCGATGAGTACAAGGAACAGCCTACTTTGGCGTTCACTCATTTTCAGCCTGCGCAGCCTACTACTGTGGGTAAAAGAGCAAGCCTCTGGCTGCAGGAGTTTTACCTCGACTTTGAAGATCTCGAGTACGTACTGTCTACGATGAAGCTCCTTGGAAGCAAGGGTACCACGGGTACACAGGCTTCGTTCAAAGAACTCTTCAACGGAGACGATGAGACTATAGATAAGATTGATCCGATGATCGCAAAGAAGATGGGCTTTGAAGCCTGCGTTCCGGTATCGGGTCAGACATATTCGCGTAAGATGGATACGAGGGTGCTCAATGTCCTTGCAGGTATCGCGGCCAGCGCTACCAAGATGAGCAATGACATAAGACTCCTTCAGCATCTTAAGGAAGTGGAAGAGCCTTTTGAGAAGAACCAGATAGGATCTTCTGCCATGGCTTACAAGCGTAATCCCATGAGAAGCGAGAGAATCGCCTCTCTTTCAAGATATGTGATATGTGACGCGCTTAATCCGGCCATTACATCGGCTACACAGTGGTTTGAGAGGACACTTGATGACTCTGCCAATAAGAGGCTGTCTGTTCCGGAAGGATTTCTTGCGATAGACGGTATACTTGATCTGTGTATCAACGTTGTGGACGGACTTGTCGTATATCCCAAGGTTATCGAGAAACATATGATGGCTGAGCTTCCTTTTATGGCTACAGAGAATATCATGATGGATGCGGTAAAGGCCGGCGGAGACAGACAGGAACTTCATGAAAAGATAAGACAGCTTTCCATGGAAGCAGGTAAGGCCGTCAAGGAAGAGGGCAAGGACAATAACCTTCTTGAACTTATCGCTGCAGATGAAGCATTTGGCTTAAGCCTTGATGAACTTAAGGCTTCAATGGATCCGGCCAAATATGTTGGAAGGAGCGCAAGGCAGGTAGAGGCTTTCTTAAAAGATGTGATCAGGCCTGTTTTGGATGCAAACAGAGAATCTCTCGGAGTAAAGGCCGAGATCAATGTATAACCCGTGTTATTGATTGGAACGTAATGGCGTTCAGGAATGGAGAAGAAATGGTAAAAGCAGTTGTAGGAGCCAATTGGGGCGACGAAGGCAAAGGTAAGATTACTGACATGCTCGCAGCCAAAGCTGACATCGTGGTCAGATTCCAGGGCGGAGCCAATGCAGGCCATACTATAGTGAACAATTACGGTAAGTTTGCATTACACACACTTCCGAGCGGAGTATTCTATGATCATACAACGAGTATCATAGGTAACGGCGTGGCTCTTAACATTCCGATACTTATGGGCGAGCTTAAGTCCATCACGGACAAGGGCGTTCCGATGCCCAAGATCCTTATATCTGACAGAGCTCAGATCGTTATGCCTTATCATATTCTTTTGGATCAGTATGAAGAGGAGAGACTTGCAGGAAAGTCATTTGGTTCCACAAAGTCCGGTATCGCTCCTTTTTATTCTGATAAGTATGCCAAGATCGGTTTCCAGGTAAGTGAACTCTTTGATGAGGATATACTGAAGGAAAAGGTTGAGAGAGTTGCAGAGATCAAGAATGTCCTTTTCGAACATATGTATCACAAGGATAAGATCGATACTGCGAAGCTGCTTGATACCCTTCATGAATATCGTGATATGGTTAAGCCTTTCGTCTGCGATACTTCTCTTTATATAAGCAATGCTCTTAAAGAGGGTAAGACGGTTTTGCTTGAGGGCCAGCTCGGTACTTTAAAGGATCCTGATCATGGAATATATCCCATGGTTACATCATCATCGACACTTGCTGCTTTCGGCGCAATAGGTGCGGGTATCGCTCCTTATGAGATCAAACAGGTAGTGACGGTATGTAAGGCTTATTCTTCGGCAGTGGGCGCGGGAGCGTTTGTTTCGGAGATATTCGGTGATGAAGCTGACGAGCTGCGCCGACGTGGCGGAGACGGCGGAGAATACGGTGCCACTACGGGTCGTCCGAGAAGAATGGGATGGTTTGACTGCGTAGCCAGCAAGTACGGCTGCCGCATGCAGGGAACAACTGATGTTGCATTTACGGTACTTGATGTACTCGGATATCTTGACGAGATCCCGGTATGTACAGGTTATGAGATAGATGGTGAAGTTACCACGGATTTCCCTGTGACCAGACTTTTGGAGAAGGCTAAGCCGGTAATAGAGAAGCTTCCCGGTTGGAAGTGCGATATTCGCGGTATTAAGACATATGAGGAACTTCCCAAAGAATGCCGCGCCTATGTGGAATTCATCGAGGAGAGGATTGGATATCCCATCACGATGATCTCTAACGGTCCGAGCAGGGATGATATCATATACAGAAAGAAATAATCAGGTACTTTAGTACGACTGGAAGTTTTTCTGATTATGTGTTAGAATACACAAGATTGGGCTTAGCACGCTTCGTGCTCGAGCCCGAAACGTTCGAAGCTTCGGCTTCGGGCAGGTAAGATTATAACTGTGGATGGGGAAAAAATGGTTTTGGGATTCGGGAATAACTCCCATAACTTAGAAGAGAGCGATGCCGTACTTAAGGCTAAGGTTAGAGTTGCGTTCATTTGTTATTGTTTGTGCGCAGTGATTCTTTCCGTAGCCGGTTTTGTGGTTCGCCCGTTTATTCGTGAATCGGTCAATTTATTCTGGTTTATTCTTTATTTTCTGTTACTTTGGCTTCCGATTTTAAAATTCCTGTGGATGATCAGGTATATGGAGAAGGAGAAGTTACGCAGGCAGAGAGAAGTCGAGACTGAGCGTAACAGACTTAAGTCGCTTGTGTCTGTCGGTATTACCCGTATATTTGAATATGATATGGCAAGAGACTGTTTCATGACCGCCAAGGGCGTGGACGGCAATTATACCGACGAGAGGTATATAGACAATTTCAGGGAATCTGTCAAACAGCTTCGCTATGTGCTTTATGCTGATTGGGGAAGATTCGATGACTTCCTGGCAGACTGTGACAGCGGTAAGGAACATATTGAGAGACAGTTAAGATTAAGAGATCGTAATGCGGATTACAAGTGGTTCTCGGTAAGAGGCCGCAGAATAGAGGACGGCACCAACGGGCTCGGCAAGATCATCGGAGTGCTTGAGAATATCGATGAAGTCAAGCGTATGGAGATCAGGCAGGCTGATGAGAATAAGCGTGACCCGCTGACCAAGTTGTACCGCATGGATTATGCCAAGGAGCTTATCAGTGAGTTCCTGCATACACAGTCGGAGAGTGACACTCCGGAATTTGCCGGACTGCTCACGCTTAATATCGACAACATGGGTATACTTAACGAGCGCATGGGTAAGGCGTTCGGCGATGAGATATTAAGGAATATAGCAACCGATCTTGACGATATATTCTATCCTACGGATGTACTCGGAAGAGTGGGTGGGGATGAGTTTGTCATCCTTATGAAGAATATTGCGGATGTCAGGGATATAGACAAGAAGATCAGAGAGATACAGAGAGTCATCAGCCGTACTTATGTCGGAGAGAATGTCAGCTTCGGAAGTACGGTGGGTATAGGAGCTTCTGTTTATCCTACGGACGGTGAGGATTTTGACACTCTGTTTGATAAGTCTGAAAAGGCACTTTTCCATGCCAAGAATGCAGGCAAGAACTGCTATGGATTCTATCTTGCAGCCAAAGAAGAGATCTACAATCAATATCCAATTGAAGAGAGACGAGCACGTATCATCATGGCCGACAAGGAATTCGGTGAGAGCGTGGGCAATTCGGATTCTCTTATTGAACTTGCTTTCAAGCTTATAGACGAGTCCAAGGATACGGACAGTGCGATCAACCTTCTGATCCGTAGAGTTGCCAGACAGATGGGTCTTGGCGGCATCAGGATCAAAGCCCGTGTGGGCAAGGAGTTCCGTACAGTCAATATGTATCAGTGCAGTACGGTTCCCGATGTTGAATTCGATGATTCCGATATGGTATACAGTTTCGAGCAGTGGAAGGATATGCTCGAAGAATATCGCGCGCATAACAATCTTATCGTATGTGACAGTGTGATGGATATAGAGAACAATGTCATGCGCAAACTCATGCTGGCTGTCGGCGCCAAGGCCTGTGTCGGCTGTGCTTTTGCCGATAAGGGCGAATTTGCGGGCAGTATAGATTTTGTTGTTTTTGACGGACCCAGAGCATGGTCTGCGGAAGATCTTACCACTGTAAGAGCCGTTACGAATGTTGTATCTTCTTATCTGCTTAAGATGAAGGCTTATGAGGATGCTTCCGATACGGTTGAGAGACTTACCGGATATGACAGTGTGACAGGCCTTATGACATACGAAAGATTCCTTACCATGGTGGGCGAGTATATAGAGAGCGCTCCTCACGGGCAGTACGGAATGGTATATATGGACTTCAGTAACTTTAAGTATGTCAATGAGACATACGGATATGAAGTCGGTGACAAGATACTTAAGGAACTTGTAAATGAGGCCGCAAGCTACGGCGAGTATTATATCTACGGAAGCAGAGTCTTCTCAGACAATATGGTCATGCTCTTCAGATTCCTTAACCGTACCGATGACGAGATCGTGAGCATATTTGAAAAAGCGAGCAAGGCTTTTACAGACAGGATGCAGAAGGAATATATAGACAGCAAGCTTATCCTGGACATAGGTGTATGTACCTTTGAGATATGCGGTCGTCCCGTTCCGATGAAGAACATCATATCCAATGCCAATATGGCACGTAAGAAGGCCAAGCTTCCGGACAGCCCCAGATGCATAGTATACAATGAGTCCATGGGTGCTGAGATGAAGGCGGAAGTGACCTATGCCAATGACATGGAGAATGCGTTCAGGAATCACGAATTCGTGGTATATCTGCAACCCAAGGTCGATCTTGCGAGCAATAATATAGAGGGCGCAGAGGCACTGATCAGATGGAAGAAACAGGACGGAACTCTTATATTCCCGAATGATTTCATACCGGTATTTGAGAAGAACAAGAGCATTACATTACTTGATTATTTCGTATATGATGAGGTATGCAAATACTTAAGAAGGCGCATGAACGAGGGCAAGCGCATAGTGAGGGTATCTGTCAATGTATCGAGAGTACACCTCTTTACCATCAATGAACTGGTAAGCTATGTGAAGTCACTTCTTACCAAGTACGAGATCCCGCCTGAATATCTTGAGTTTGAACTGACAGAGACTGTATATACAGACAAGGTGGATGATACGGTACTGTTAATGGACAAGTTAAGAGATCTTGGCGTCAAGGTATCCATGGATGACTTTGGATCGGGATATTCATCACTTAATGTTCTTACCAAGCTTCCTCTGGATGTGCTTAAGCTTGACAAGGACTTCCTTGATGACTTTGAGAACGATCCGGATGAGAAGATCATCATCCCGAGTGTCATAGACATGGCAAAGAAGCTTAATCTTGCAGTTGTATGCGAAGGAGTAGAGACCAAAGAACAGGTAAGCTTTTTACGCGAGGTGGGTTGCGATTTTGCACAGGGATACTTCTATTCAAAGCCCATTACGCAGGAGCAGTTCGATGAACTTCTGGAGGTAGTATAGAGCCTTCGGTATAATACGGACATATAAGGACAGGTAGATCCCATGCGATATAAGTATGTTGCATGGGATTTGTTATAGGATATATAATATATGTGTTTACAGCTTATCTGTACAGACAGGAGCGGATATGGCAGACACTTTATATGATGTCATCATAATAGGCGCAGGCATCACCGGAAGCTTTATCGCGCATGATCTTTCCAAGAGAGAATGCAATGTACTTGTGATCGACAAGGCAGCGGATGTGGCAGATGGTGCCACCATGGCCAACAGTGCGATAATCCACGCGGGATATGATCCCGCCCCCGGAACGCTTAAGGCCATGCTTAATGTGCGCGGTAACCGTATGTATCCCGAGGTGATCAAAGAGATCGGTGAGGAATACAGGGCGTGTTCGGCCTTTGTTGTGGCCGTGGATGATGGTGGATCGAAGATCTTGGATGACCTTGCGTTAAGAGCTTCGGACAGGGATATAGAGTACAGGGATATAAGTGGCGACGAAGCCAGAAGACTTGAACCCAACTTAAGTGACGATGTTATCAGGGCACTTGAGTTTCCGACTACAGGAATCGTATATCCGTGGAATGTTGCGATCGCACTTATGGAAGAAGCGGTGATAAACGGTGTTACGCTTAAGTTAAATGAGGAAGTTACGGATATAGAAGCCGGTGTTTTTAAGGAGGATGCGAATACTTCGAAAGCAGAAACCGTAAAAACGGACAGTTTTTACAGGGTTAAGACAAAAAGGGCTGAATATACGGGACGGATCGTCATCAATGCGGCGGGAGTGTATGCCGATAAGATATATTCGATGGCGCTTGGGCACAGTGCGGATTTTTCTATCACACCGAGGCGCGGAGAATATTATGTGCTTGATGAGATGGAAAACCCGGTGGTAAGCAGGATAATATATCCCGTTCCGGGACCGAGCGGCAAGGGTGTGCTTGTGGTGCCCACGATCCATAATAATATACTTGTAGGCCCCAATTCGCTGCCTGTAGATGATAAGGAAGCGGTATGTACCACAACAGAAGCGCTAAGTAGGGTTAAGGCAGCGGCTGCGGGGACCGTTAAGAACATTCCTTTTGATAAGGTGATCAGAACATTCGCGGGATTGCGTCCGTCCGGTGGTGACGGTGATTTTATCATAGAAGAATCTGCTAATCTTGCAGGTTTTATAAATGTTGCATGCATAGATTCGCCGGGACTTGCTTCAGCCCCGGCCATATCGGAATATGTCATTGAAGAAGTGTTAAAGGATAAGTTAAAGGCTCCATATAAGAATGATTATGTTCATAGAAAACCCTTCATACGCATGTATATGTTAAGTGATGAAGAGAAAAATGAGATGGTAGGGAAGGATCCGGCATTCGGAGAGATCGTATGCAGATGTACGCTTGCAAGCAAAGGCGAGATCCTCGATGCAATAAGGCGTCCCGTCGGAGCAACAACTGTCAAGGGAGTTAAAAAACGTGTCGGCCCCGGGCTCGGAAGATGCCAGGGCGGTTTCTGCGAGCCGCATGTTGTGGAGATATTGGCTGATGAACTTGGGATAGACAGGACCGAAGTGAGATATGACTCAGAGGCTTCCGTTATTCTCGTAGAGGAGAAAGGAGCATCGCGCATATGATTACCAGGGAACTTGTGATAATAGGCGGCGGAAGCGCCGGTATAGCAGCGGCCATTGCGGCATATAACAAGGGATGCAGGGATATTCTCTTAATTGAAAAAGATCCCGAGCTTGGCGGAATATTGCTCCAATGCATACATAACGGCTTTGGATTACACAGATTCGGCGAGGAACTGGCCGGACCGGCCTATGCCGAAAAGTGGACAGATATGCTTGGGAGTACCGCAGTAGAGGTAAAATGCAGTACCACTGTTATCCATTTAACCGGGGACAGGCATATCACCTATGTCAATCCTGAGGAAGGCTATGTGACCATAGAGGCTAAGGCTGTCATTTTGGCTGTCGGCTGCAGGGAGAGAAGTCGCGGCGCAATAGCTACTCCGGGATACAGACCGAGCGGTGTATGGACTGCAGGCACGGCCCAGAAATATCTCAATATTCAGGGATATATGGTGGGTAAAAAGGTTTTCATCTTAGGCAGCGGTGATATAGGACTCATTATGGCCAGGCGCATGACTTTGGAGGGCGCCAGGGTACTTGGAGTGGCAGAGATCATGCCGTATTCGAACGGTCTGCCGCGTAATATCAAGCAGTGTCTGGACGATTTTGACATACCTTTGTATTTAAGCCATACAGTGACTGATATCAGAGGAAAAGACAGGCTCTCAGGCATCACGATAAGTAAGGTTGATGAGAATCTTACACCGATACCGGGGACGGAACTTGATTTTGACGTGGATACGCTGCTTATGTCGGTTGGACTTATACCTGATACCACTCTTTTTGATGAAGCTCACATAAGCCTTAACAGGAAGACCAAAGGGGCTGTGGTGGATGAGCATATGATGACTGATGTTCCGGGGATATTTGCCTGCGGCAACGGCCTCCATGTCCATGATCTGGTGGATTTTGTCAGTATGGAAGGTGAAGAGGCAGGCAATGGTGCAGTCGCGTTTTTAAGGGATGAACTTAAGCCGGCAGATAGGCTTTCACTTTCGCCGGGAGAGGGCGTAAGCTATGTGCTGCCAATGTATATTTGTCCCGAAAATATGGAAGAAAAGACAGAGATAAAGCTTAGAGTAACGGGTGTTATGCGTGACGTTTCGCTTGTGCTTAAGTCTGGAGATAAAAAGATCGCGGAGCAAAAAAAGCTTAAGATCCAACCCAGTGAGATGGAGAAACTCATTGTTAAGAGAGATGATCTTGCGGGACTTAAGGGAGAACTTGTGCTCTCCGTAGCTAAGGCTTAAGTGGGTCGTGGATGGAGGAGAGGCATGAACAAAGATGCTGATACGGTTAAAAAGGTATTTACATGTATAGTGTGCCCGAGAGGATGTGAGGTGACTGCGACACTTGATAAGGGCGGCGATATCCTGTCCATAGAAGGAAATTTCTGTCCAAGGGGAGAGACTTATGTACGTAATGAACTCACTCATCCCATGAGACAATTGACTACAACAGTCAAGATTGACGGCGGTATATATAGCAGGCTTCCGGTCATATTATCGGGTGAGATACCCAAGGAACGGATGATGGACGTGATGGAAGCCGTAAGCGATGTTAAAGTAACTTCGCCCATAAAGCGGGGAGATGTGATAGTGGCCGATGTATGCGGCCTTAATGTGGATGTGATCGCCTCCAGATCGATGTGAGGCTTGGATTATAAGGGAGAAGATCATGGATAATGAAAAAGATGAGGTTCTTGCTGTGACAGGGGAGGACGTAAGAATGGATGCCCATGGAGCGCATAAAAAACGCTTCAAGAGGATACTTGCACTTTCGGGTGTGGTTTTGCTTGTTTTAATGTATATATTATGTCTGATTTTTGCTATAATGGACTTTGACGGCTGGCAGAGGTACTTTATCGCATGTCTTGCATGTACCATTGCCGTACCGATATTATTATGGATCAATATATTCCTGTATGACAGGATGATGGATAAGAGAAAGGAGTAGACACAACATGGCGGCTACATTATTATCACAGTGGCGAGATGAGGCTTATTCGGCCGATACTGACAAGGGGACTTTGGAGAGACTCTGGAGGGATTATTTCGAGAAGGAGAAGGGCATATATGAGCAGCTTCTTAAAGACCCCGATAAAGAGGTGAAGGGAACTGTCGCAGAACTTGCCGAGAAATATGGCGTAGAGCTTAAGATAATGGCAGGATTTTTAGATGGTATCAATGACAGCCTTGTTAAGCCCAATCCCATAGAGGAGATGGATGAGAATACCAAGGTATCACTTAAGTTCGACAAGGAACTTCTGTATAAGAACATGGTGGCTGCCGGTGCTGACTGGTTATACGGTCTGCCTGAGTGGAATGACATATTTGATGAGGAGAAGCAGAAGGAACTGTACAAGGAGCAGAAGAGATCCACGACGGTAGTCAATGAAGCCAAGATCTATCCCAACGATCCCTGTCCCTGTGGTTCAGGCAAAAAGTATAAGAAGTGTTGCGGCAGGAATAAATAAGATTATGAAAAGCGTCGTCTGTTACGGACGGCGCTTTTTTATATTATGGCATAATGGGGAACTTTTATAACAAAGAGAAAGTGGCGCGGGGAAACGCGCCACTTTCCTGTGTAAAAGGGGAATTCTTCGGAAATAGTTTATAATCAAACTAACCGAGTAATAATATATCACTCATCGTCCCATATGGATATGACATAAATGACTGAATAATAAGAATATTTTTGCAAAACTATATCATGCGGTTATCAATACTATGTTCCTGCCAAGCCGCAAATTATCGTTCAACAAGCTCTTTTAGTGTAACGAATTCTTCAGGAATTTCCTTGCCGGCATTTCGGTACTTGGCTGTAATACCTTCAAGTCTGTGCAGGGTCTGGCCGGTGGTGATATTGTGCTTGTGCAGGCAGTTTTCAAATATCGTATTGTTCTTGACGATATCACGATGTGCCTTGCCCATCGGACAGAAATTGAAGAGTATGCCTCTTACCACCTTATTGAGCCTGCATGAACCCATGCATTCGTATGTCATGTATATTGAATATTCATACAGGAACAGTTCCTTGAAGCTGTTCTTACACTTCTTAAGATTCTCCTTGAGTTTCTCCTTGGCATCATATGAGAGGTCTTTGTTCTTGGCAAAGAACTGTGCGTAATCACAGTATTCACTGGTAAGCGAATGAGATGAAACATCATTCCATCTTGCGCCCTGTTCACGTTTACACATCTCCCATCTGAATTCGCCTGTCATGCGGATGAAAGCTTTTTCGAGATTCTCAACATACAGCGCAGATACCACGAAACGAGCGGGAGTCTTACGGTTCATTCCCTCGATCTCCTGCCACATTACGCCACGGCTTCCGGCATTGGGCATCAGTATGACATCAGGCCTGATATCCATGAGTACCGTATCCTTTACGCCCACCTTGGTATCTTCGAATATCATCTCATGATAGAAAGCTGAATAGTCTATGGAACATATCTTGTCAAGTGTATCAATGATCTTGGCAGGTGTTACGAGTATATCATTCGGAGTACGGATGATGTTGTCATCAAGCAGGATGGGACAGTATCCGAATATTCTTCCGAAGGTGATCTTGTTGACGGTAGGGAACATGTTCTTAAGCTCGTAGTCAAGCTTTTCTCCCTGATCCTGCAACATCTTGGCTTCGGTATCTCTGTTGATACGGCCTTCCTTTATGAGTGATCTTAAGTACTGGCTGTAATCCTGATCAAATTCATTACGTCCCGGCTGTTTCTCACCGTCATATACAGCCTGGAACCATTCAAGCGCGGTGTATATGCCCTGTTCCTTGTGACCGTGGAATTCCTCGGCTATACGATAAAGTGCCACGGCATTGTCCATACCACAGAGTGTTGCGTCGACAAAGCCGAAGTTTAAAAACATCTTGACTACGGTAGGAACGTCTCTTAATGCTATTGCTGTATGAACGGCATAGCTGTATATCTCGTAGAAGAGTTTGGTGATGGTTCTTCTTAAGGTATCTACAGACTTGTCCGTAGAAGAACGGTCGGAAACGGCCTTAAACTGCTCGATACATTTCTTGAATTCCGTAGCAGTGGTCTCTTCAGGCTGCGCGTAATCAAGGATCGTGATGAGCGCATGTGAAAGCTCTGCTTCTATCTGCGCATCATCGCTGCTTTCTTTTTTCTTGGTTGTTGCTCTTGCTGCGACTCTTTCCTTAAATGCACCCGTACGCTCCTCGATAAACTGCTTGTCGGCAAGTCCCAACTTCGTTAAGGTATCAACGATACTGTCTATGACCTCTGAGATCGCAGTAGTATCATCGCCGTTGGCTGAAGCTCTCAAATACAGATCACAGTACAGATCATAAAAATCAAGATAATCTTCATTGAGCAGATAAGAAGAGAAATTCTCCGTGGCAGCTCTGATCTGTGCCTCCAAAGACAGGATGGTGGAGATGTCTTTGCCCGAACGGTCCAGGTAACCGTATACGAGATTACTGCTCATATTGGGTGAGCTCTCGTGAACGATCTTGCGGACATTGGCATAGAACTCGGTCATCCAGAAAGGGAGCTCCTCTTCGAATTTGAATTCCATAAGTTCATCCACGAAAGGAAGTGACTTGGGATTCATCCTGAGCTCTCCGGCCAGTTCGTGATACTTATCCTGAATGTTCAGTATATATTTGTGCAGATCCATGCACGCCTTGTGGTTCTCATTATATGACGCAAGGATGCTGCATATATTACGATTGAGGGAACCGACTAACAGCTTGCGGAGGTCTTCCTGCTTGTTCATCATCGCTATAAGACCTTCCGGCGTGTTAAAAGGATAGGGGATCAGCGTCGCTTCACATGAGGCTGTATAAGTACATATGTGCTCGCCTGAAGTCAGACTGAAGATACCGACTACATCTCCCTTTTTTAAAGGATAATGAAGGTCTCCCATGGTGGCATCCACCATTCCGTCTGCTATGATATAGAATGAGTTACAAGGTGTACCCATTCTGTAGATCATCTGGTCCTGTTCGAATGTCTGCATAGATATGCTCCCCGCTCAATATATTGATAATACGAATTGCCATGCGCTTTGCGCAAAAAAACGATACTTATTAATAATACCACAACATCCTCTACTGTACAAACTGTGAAAATATGGTAAAATATATATCGTATTTTACAGAGATTATCATGATTGATGTATAGTGGGGGCATGTGTATGATATCAGATGGAATGACCGCAGATCAGATATTGCAGATGTACAGGGATGATGTTAATAAGCTTGCGGCTTTCCTGCCTTATCTTCAGTCAAAGCAGGGCGACAGAGTTTCAAGCATATATGCCGATGACGGTTTGCAGGAGCATTCTGTAGCGGTGCCTGTATACGACGGCAATCTCATGAGCTTTATCAAGACGGCGGATGCCACATCTTTCATGGATCGTAATTACCGTTATGTATATACAAGGAACCGGTTAAGATCTGCGGAGGATGAGCTTGCATTTATAGAGAAAGCTACCATATTCCAGATGGATATGATGGGCGGAATATTATCCAATTACGTTCTCGGCGGTCGCACCAAGGCAAGACTTTGGAGCGAAGGAGTAAGGAACGGAGTATTTTATAAGTTGGTCGACAAGATGAAGGAACTGGTTGATTTCTGGACCAACGCTGAACGTAAAGAGATTTAGGAGGAATGACAGTGAGCGAGAGAGCGGACGAGAAGAAGCAGCTGATACTGAGTGAAGCAGCGAAAGTATTTGCTTTGAAGGGATACAGAAATGTATCCATGAAGGACATAGTTGAGGCCTGCGGGATCAGCCGCGGTGGGCTTTACCTGTATTATGATTCGGTAGAGGCCATCTTTTTGGATGTTTTAAAGAGTATAGATGATGCTGAGGACGAGACGGGCAAGAATATGATGGCAGGTATCGAGGATGCCAGCAGTGCAGATCTCTTGCTTTGGTTTTTAAAAGAGCAGAAGAAGGAGATACTCAGAGGCAAGAACAGTTTGAGTATTGCAGCTTATGAGCATGCATTTGCGTGCAAGCAGGCCGGTAAGCAGAGCGGAAGCAAGCATAAGTTCGAGACTGCGGTACTTGTACTTGAGAAGATACTTACGAGAGGCAACGAGACGGGTGAGTTTGATTGTGAGAATCCCGGCGGTGTGGCCAGCAATATGATGTATACCATAGAAGGCATGAAGATATGTGCGAGAACAGTGGGTATCACCGAGAAAAAAGTAGACAGAGAACTGGTCTATATGATGAGACAGTTCATGGAAGTGGAGGATTGATGACCCATGAGTGACGTCAAACGTATCTATGTGGAGAAGAAGGCGCCTTACGCGGTTAAGGCACGTGAGCTTAAGGAGGATATTGAGAATTACCTCGATATATCCGGAGTAGAGGATGTAAGAGTACTTATCAGATATGATGTGGAAGGTCTGGATGCGGCGACATTTAGCAGAGCATGCCGCATGATCTTTTCTGAGCCGCCGGTAGATGTTCTTTTTACTGACGGTCTTTCATTGAAAGCGGATGAGCATATGTTCTCCGTTGAGTTTTTACCCGGTCAGTATGATCAGAGAGCCGATTCGGCAGTTCAATGCGTTCGTTTCCTGAACGAGGAAGCAGATCCCATTATAAAGACTGCAGTGACATATATCATTAAGGGTAATGTGAGTAAAGAAGATGTTGACCGCATATGTGCGTATGTCATTAACCCCGTAGATTCCAAGGTCGCATCGCCTGAGATACCGGATACTTTGGTTACAGAGTATGATGAGCCAGCCAATGTGGCACATATTGACGGCTTTATCACCATGTCAGAAGATGAACTTAAGTCTTTATACGGCAGTCTCGGACTTGCCATGACTTTCAAGGATTTCCTTCATATCAGACATTATTTTGAGACTGAGGAACACAGAAATCCTACGATGACGGAGATCAGAGTGCTTGATACATACTGGTCTGATCACTGCCGTCATACCACATTCTCTACAGAGCTTAAGGATATAAGATTCGGAGAGGGATATTACAGAGCACCTATTGAGACAACATACCAGAGTTATCTCGATACGAGAGAGGAACTTTATGCAGGCAGGGATGACAAGTATGTCTGCCTTATGGATATTGCTCTTATGGGCATGAAGAAGCTTCGCGCCGCAGGCAAGCTTGAGGATATGGAAGTATCTGATGAGATCAATGCCTGCTCCGTGATAGTTCCCGTGGAGATGGATTACGGTGAGGGCAAAGTCACGGAAGAGTGGCTGGTATTTTTCAAAAATGAGACCCACAACCATCCGACTGAGATCGAGCCTTTCGGAGGCGCTGCAACCTGTCTTGGAGGTGCCATAAGGGATCCGCTCTCGGGCAGAGGCTATGTTTATCAGGCTATGAGAGTGACGGGTGCTGCAGACCCTACAGTACCAGTATCGGCTACGCTTAAGGGCAAGCTCCCGCAGAAGAAGCTTGTGACCGGAGCGGCAGCAGGTTATTCTTCCTACGGCAATCAGATTGGCCTTGCAACAGGCTTTGTAAAAGAAATATATCATCCGGGCTATGTAGCCAAGAGGATGGAGATAGGCGCAGTTATGGGCGCAGCGCCCAGGCGTTGTGTCAAGAGAGAGAATTCGGATCCGGGAGATATCATCATCCTTTTAGGTGGTCGTACGGGACGTGACGGATGCGGTGGAGCCACAGGTTCTTCCAAGGTGCATACCGAAGAGTCCATTGAGACGTGCGGCGCAGAGGTACAGAAGGGCAATGCTCCTACGGAACGTAAGATACAGAGACTTTTCAGACGTGAGGAAGTTGCAAGCCTTATCAAAAAGTGTAACGACTTCGGAGCAGGCGGAGTGTCGGTAGCCATCGGTGAGCTGGCAGCAGGTCTTAAGGTTGATCTTGACAAGGTTCCGAAGAAATATGCGGGACTTGACGGTACCGAGCTTGCCATATCAGAGAGCCAGGAGAGAATGGCAGTTGTCGTTGATCCTGCAGATGCGGATAAGTTCCTTGAGTATGCGGCGCAAGAGAATCTCGAGGCCACAATAGTGGCTACAGTTACCAAGGAACCCAGACTTGTGCTCGAATGGAGAGGTGAGCCGATCGTTGATCTCTCAAGAGCATTCCTTGATACTAACGGAGCACACCAGGAGACAGGTGTGGATGTTCAGATACCTTCGCAGGACAACTGTCCTGTGGGTGACATTGCCATTGAGGCGGTGGATGAGGCACTTAAGGCCGGTGATGTGATCGGGGCCATAACAGCTACGCTGGCAGATCTTAATGTCTGCTCGCAGAAGGGTCTCGTAGAGAGATTCGATGCATCCATCGGAGCGGCCAGTGTATATATGCCTTACGGTGGTAAGACTCAGTTAACAGAGACACAGACCATGATAGCCAAGCTTCCGACACTTAAGGGCAATACCGATGTCGTGACCATGATGAGTTACGGCTTTGATCCTTATATATCCAGCTGGAGCCCTTATCATGGAGCCATATACGCGGTTATGCAGTCCATGTCCAAGATCGTGGCATCCGGTGGAGATTATCACAAGATCAGATTCACGTTCCAGGAGTATTTTAAGCGCATGACGGAAGACCGTTCGCGTTGGGGTGCGCCATTTGCGGCACTGCTTGGAGCGTTTGATGCGCAGGTGGGATTCGGACTTCCCAGTATCGGTGGCAAGGACAGTATGTCGGGTACGTTCAATGATATCGACGTTCCGCCCACACTTGTATCATTTGCAGTAGATACGGGTAAGATATCAGATGTTATCACCCCTGAACTTAAGAAGGCGGGCAACAGACTTGTGCATTTTGCGGTTGAGAAGGACGACTATCTTATCCCTGTATATGAGAAAGTGCAGGAGATGTACGATGAGGTAACACGACTTATCAGAGAAGGCATCATTGTATCGGCGTATGCGCTTGACAGATACGGTATCATGGCTTCGGTATTCAAGATGGCCTTCGGTAATAAACTTGGTGTAGAATTTGATGAGGATATTGAGCTTAAGGATCTTTTTGCAGATAAGATGGGCGACCTGATAGTTGAGGTCGATGCATCCAGACTTCACGAGATAGAATATGAATACGAAGTTATAGGTACTGTCACCGAGCAGAGTACGGTTACCGTGGCAGGAGAGAGCCTCAAGCTTGAAAGCGCCATAGGCACATGGAGCAAGCCGCTTGATAAGGTGTTCCCTTACAAGGCTTCGACCGATACTACGGCTGTAGATATGCCTTTGTATGATTCCAAGGGCGACATATATATATGTAAGCACAAGGTTGCAAGACCTTCGGTATTTATCCCGGTATTCCCCGGCACCAACTGCGAATACGATTCAAGGCGTGCCTTTGAGAGAGCGGGTGCCAATGTAAAAGATGTCGTGTTTAAGAATATGACAGCCGCAGATATCAGAGATTCGTTTGCGGAATATGTACGTGCGATAGATGAAGCTCAGATCATCATGTTCCCCGGCGGTTTCTCAGCCGGTGATGAACCTGACGGATCTGCCAAGTTCTTTGCAGCTGCTTTCCAGAATGAAGCCGTTAAAGATGCAGTCACCAGATTGCTTAACGAGCGTGACGGCCTGATCCTTGGTATATGTAACGGATTCCAGGCGCTGATCAAACTCGGATTGGTACCCGGCGGTGCTATCACGGGACAGAATGAGGCATCACCTACTCTTACATTTAATACCGTGAACCGTCACATATCCAAGATGGTATATACCAAGGTAGTATCCAACAGATCACCTTGGCTTGCGGGTGCGACTTTGGGTGATGTATATGTGAACCCGGCTTCCCACGGCGAAGGCAGATTTGTGGCACCCAAGGAGTGTATAGACAAGCTGATCGCTTCCGGACAGGTGGCGACGGTTTACTCTGATTCCGACGGTAATGTCTCTATGAATGAGGAGTACAATATCAACGGCTCTTATATGGCTATAGAGGGTATTACATCTGCTGACGGAAGAGTACTCGGCAAGATGGCTCATTCAGAGAGAAGAGATAAGGGCGTGGCGCTCAATATCTATGGTGAACAGGACATTAAGATATTTGAGAGTGGCGTTAAGTACTTTATGTAAATCTGAATGCGATATAGTCGCTTTCTGGATCAACTTTGTAAGTATAGCATGATGTTTTATGTAAACTGAGTGCATATTATATTATTTCTATAATGAAAGGCAGGTATTAATAATGGAAAACAAATGGATTCGCGGAGCAATACCCGCATTACTGCTTCACTGCAGTATCGGTACCGTATATTGCTGGTCTACGTTCAGCGGAGAGATAGCAGAATATGTAGGTGCTGATAAGAGTGCAGTGGGTTGGGCATTCTCCCTTGCGATATTCTTCCTTGGAATGTCGGCTGCATTCCTTGGAGATGTGGTAGAGAAGGACATTCATCGTTCTTCGCTCATAGCTACGATATGCTTCACGACAGGTATGGTAGGTACCGGATTTGCTATTATGATCCGCTCGCTTCCTCTTATATTCCTGTTCTACGGATGCATCATGGGTATCGGACTCGGTACGGGTTACCTTTCACCGGTTAAGACACTTATGTTGTGGTTCAAGGATAAGAAGGGCCTTGCTACAGGACTTGCCGTTGCAGGTTTCGGCGCAGCCAAGGCTATTGCCACACCTATCATGCAGAGCATACTTAATAAGTTTGACAACAACCCGGCTCCCATGTTCTTTATCATGGGCGGTGTATACTGCGTGATGATGTTCATCGGACATTTGCTTCTTCGCAAGCCCTCAGATTGGGTTGAGCAGCATGCAGAGGGTGGTATCAAGGAATTCTTCGCAACTCTCGGCAAGAACTTTAAGACTTCATTCTCCAATAAGACATTCATCGGTATTTGGCTGATGTTCTACATCAACATTACCTGCGGACTTGCTCTTATATCTCAGGAGAAGCAGATATTCAATACGGTTGGCCTT
>JAILKC010000141.1 GCA_024694055.1 Lachnospiraceae bacterium
TAATCCATGATATAATGTAGGATATTAAGGAGGTTTGACGTATGCATAACAGGATTCTGATTGTCGCCGAGACGGAAGGATTCCTCATAAAAGGTCTGGAGACCAAGCTTAAGGGTATAGGGCTTGAATCCCGTTACTCGGCACCCAAAATGAGAGATCTTCAAGATAAATGTACGGATACGGACCTGGTATTTATATTTACTGATGAAAATGTCGGATTATATCCCGAATCCCTTGTATATATCAAGGATTGCTGTGTCGAGAATGAGGAACAGGTTGTGATCATAGGTGCTGAAGCCGAATATGAGATCATCAGAGGCTTTATTCCTGATGCTTATTTACATAGATTCTTCAAGCGGCCTCTTGATATGGAAGCTCTGCTTAATGATATAGAAGAATATATGGAGGAGAGTTCCCAATATGCAAGAAAAAAGAGCATCCTCATAGTAGATGATGATGTATCATATATGACTATGATCACGAACTGGCTTAAGGACAAATACCGTATGTCAATGGCCAATTCGGGCATGCAGGCTATTACGTGGCTTGCCAAGAACAAACCGGATCTTATTCTGCTTGATTATGAGATGCCCATCACCAGCGGACCTCAGGTGCTTGAGATGATCAAGTCAGATCCTGCCACTGCGGATATACCTGTTATGTTTTTGACGGGTAAAGATGATAAAGAGAGTATCATGAGGGTTTTATCGCTTAAGCCTGTAGGATATCAGCTAAAGACCGTAGAGCGTACTCAGCTTCGCGATAACATCGCCAATTTTTTCACCTCGCAGGATATCAGAAAATAGAAATAGTATGCGGACTCACGCGATATAAAGACAGTAAACGGAAAAATAACCAAAAATCGCCCATGATTTTTGGTTATTTTTTTAAGATTGACATACTATACATAGTTGGATATACTAAATAAAGCCACAATATATTGTGGTTTTTGTTTTCGCTGATAATGCGATATGTCTTTTTATTCTTGGATGAGAGGGAGCTGTAGTCATGGCGGAGTATGCTGAACAGAACACGAAGATGGAGGATAACTACTACGGGGAGAATTTCAAGCCTAAAAAGGATGTAGTTGTTGTCAAGAAGGATGGAAGCGTAGAGGCATTCAATGTTCAGAAGGTCATTGTTGCTGTGGGAAAGAGTGCATACAGGGCGCTGACCAAGTTCTCGGATGAAGAAAAAGAGAAGATCTGTCAGTTTGTCTGTGACAAGGTGGATGAGTTGGATACCTCAGAGGTACCCATCGCCATTATGCATAATATAGTGGAGAGTGCGTTAGAGCAGGTCAAGCCCATTGTGGCCAAGTCATACCGTGACTACCGCAATTACAAGCAGGACTTTGTCAGCATGCTGGATGACGTATACAAGAAGAGTCAGTCCATCATGTATATAGGCGACAAAGAGAATGCCAATACGGATTCCGCGCTTGTATCCACCAAACGTTCGCTTGTCTTTAACCAGCTCAACAAAGAGCTTTATCAGAAGTTTTTCCTTACAACGGAAGAGATTCAGGCATGTCGTGACGGATATATATATATCCATGATATGAGTGCCAGAAGAGATACCATGAACTGTTGCCTGTTTGACGTAGAGCACGTGCTTTCCGGCGGCTTTGAGATGGGTAATATCTGGTACAACGAGCCCAAGACACTGGACACTGCGTTTGATGTCATAGGCGATATCGTCTTAAGTGCGGCATCGCAGCAGTATGGCGGATTTACCGTGCCGAGCGTTGATAATATCTTGGAGCCGTATGCCGAGAAGTCATATAAGAAATATATCGCAAAATATGAGCGATTGGGTGTAGATAAAGAGACCGCAGAAGCAGAGGCTTATGCGGATGTCGTAAGGGAATTTGAGCAGGGCTTCCAAGGCTGGGAGTATAAGTTTAATACCGTGGCCAGCAGCAGAGGTGATTATCCCTTCATTACCGTCACCGCCGGTACCGGTACGGGCAGATTTGCCAAGTTGGCTACCATCTCGATGCTCAATGTCCGCCGCAGAGGTCAGGGCAAGGCAGAGTGTAAGAAGCCCGTTCTTTTCCCAAAGATAGTATTTTTGTATGATGAGAACCTTCATGGACCGGGTTGTCCTTTGGAGGATGTGTTCGAAGCCGGCGTAGAGTGCTCGGCTAAGACCATGTATCCCGATTGGCTTTCTCTTACCGGTAAGGGATACATTGCCAGCATGTATAAGCAGTATGGCAAGATCATTTCGCCCATGGGATGCAGAGCATTTTTAAGTCCATGGTATGAGAGAGGCGGCATGCATCCGGCCGATGATGATGATACGCCTATCTTCGTGGGCAGATTCAATATCGGAGCTGTCAGCCTTCATCTTCCCATGATACTGGCCAAGGCCAGACATGAGAGCAGGGATTTCTATGAAGTGCTCGATTATTACCTCAATCTCATCAGACAGCTGCATATCAGAACATATGCTTATTTGGGTGAGATGAGAGCTTCCACGAATCCTCTGGCATATTGTGAGGGAGGCTTTTTGGGAGGACATTTACAGCTTCATGACAAGATCAAGCCGGTGCTTAAGTCTGCGACTGCTTCCTTCGGTATCACCGCATTCAATGAGCTTCAGATGTTATATAACGGCAAGTCTTTAGTTGAGGACGGAGCTTTTGCCGTAGAAGTGCTTGAGCATATCAATAAAAAGATCAACGAATTCAAGGAAGAGGACGGCAACCTCTATGCCATATACGGTACGCCGGCAGAGAATCTGTGCGGACTTCAGGTTAAGCAGTTCAGAAAGAAGTACGGTATCATAGAGGGCGTTTCGGACAGGGAATACGTCAGCAATTCGTTCCACTGTCATGTGACGGAGAATATCACTCCCATTGAGAAGCAGGATAAGGAATATCGTTTCTGGGAGCTTTGTAACGGCGGCAAGATACAATATGTAAAGTATCCCATAGATTACAACCTTGAGGCTATCAAGACGCTTATCAGACGTGCCATGGATATGGGCTTTTATGAAGGCGTTAATATGAGTCTCGCTTACTGTGATGACTGCGGTCATCAGGAACTGGAGATGGATGTCTGTCCCAAGTGCGGTTCGAGAAACCTTACCAAGATAGACAGAATGAACGGATATCTGTCGTATTCCAGGGTTCACGGTGACACGAGACTTAATGATGCCAAGATGGCCGAGATAGCAGAAAGGAAATCTATGTAATCATGCGATATCATAATATTACCAAAGATGACATGCTAAACGGCGACGGACTTCGCGTGGTGCTGTGGGTGGCAGGGTGTGATCATTGCTGTAAGGAGTGTCAGAATCCGGTGACTTGGGATCCGGACGGAGGCCTGCTGTTTGACGAGGCGGCTAAGGCTGAGATATTTGAGCAGTTGGATAAAGATTATATATCAGGTATCACGTTTTCCGGAGGTGATCCGCTTCATTCGGCTAACAGGCTGGATGTAAGGGCACTGATACAGGAGATCAGGAGCAAGTATCCCAATAAGACTATATGGGTCTATACGGGAGCGGATTGGAAGGACATCTGGCATTATCCCATTATGCAGTATATTGATGTGCTGGTAGACGGAGAGTTCAAATGTGAACTTAAGGATACAAAGCTCTTATGGAAGGGCAGTTCCAATCAGAGAGTGATAGATGTACAAGCCACTTTAAAGCAGACAGATCCACTCAAACCGGTATTACACTGTGGCGATTATGAGTAAATCTGCTGTATGCTATGAATTTGTCGCGAGCGTTTCGTATATGGACCGCTCATACATATAGGGAGGACGTAGGACGCAACGGTAAAGGATGACCGTTGCGCCCTTGTCTTATCGGATTAAATGTGATATATTGAGGTCACTATGAGAGGAATAGACACACAGGTACGTAAGATGCGTCGCAGGATATTTAAGGAAGTGGCGAATCTTGCATACAATTCAACCAATCTTAAAGATGATATGGAGGCTCTTCCGTATCAGATCATCGACTATGACGAACCTGAATTTAGAGAGAATATATACAGGGAACGCGCGATAGTAAGAGAGCGTATCAGACTTGCAATGGGTCTGTCTCTTCGTCCTGAGAACAAGCCGAGTCATTTGACTCAGGGACTGGAAGAAAGCAATATCGCCGAGAAGTATTATGAGCCCCCGCTTATGCAGGTCATTCCGTCTGCATGTAACTCATGCCCCGTTAATGTATATCAGGTGACTGACAGGTGCATGGGATGTGTGGCGCATCCCTGTCGTGAGGTATGCCCTAAGGGTGCCATTACAATGAAAAACGGCAAGTCTGTCATAGATGAAGAACTGTGCATTAAGTGCGGTAAATGTAAGGCAATATGTCCTTATGACGCCATATCACATCAGACAAGACCCTGTGCTTTGGCTTGCGGTGTGGGAGCGATCGAATCCGACGAAAAGGGCAGAGCTGTGATAGACAATACAAAGTGTGTATCCTGTGGACAGTGTATGGTCAGTTGTCCATTCGGTGCGATCGCAGACAAGTCGCAGATATTGCAGCTGATCAGAGCGTTACAGTCGGGCAAAGAGATCATAGCTCAGGTAGCGCCTGCTTTTGTGGGACAGTTTGGTAAGGACGTGACACCGGCCAAGTTTAAGGCAGCACTTAAGTCTCTTGGTTTTGCTGATGTATATGAGACGGCCATAGGAGCGGACGAAGGCGCCATATATGAAGCCAAGCATTATGTAGAAGAAGTGGCTACGGGAAAGACTCCCTTTATGCTCACATCATGCTGTCCGAGCTGGGCGGCGCTTGCCAAGAAGTTCTTCCCGGAGACTATAGATAAGATATCCAATGCACTTACTCCTATGGTAGCTACTGCCAGGGTGATAAAGAAAGAGCGTCCCGATGCGGCAGTCGTGTTTATCGGCCCCTGCGCATCCAAAAAGCTCGAAGCGTCCAGACGCACGATCAGGTCGGATGTGGATTTTGTAATTACATTCGAAGAGCTTGCAGGTATGTTTGAAGCTAAGAATATCGTACCTGCCGAGATAGAGACCGATGAAGAGGTAAATGATGCTACGGGGGCAGGCCGCGGATACGGTGTAGCCGGAGGAGTGGCAAGTGCGATAGAGGACTGTATCAGAGAATACTATCCGGATACGGAAGTCAATATAGAACATGCTGAGAGTCTGGCTGATTGCAAGAAGATGCTTTTGCTTGCCAAGGCGGGTAAGAAGAACGGCTGCCTGATAGAGGGTATGGCATGTCCCGGTGGATGTATCGCCGGTGCGGGAACCAATATCGCGATACCGGAAGCATCAAAATGCGTAGAAGAGTTTAAGCAAGTCGCATCAAAACGACTTCCGGATAAAGAATAACAAGGCAGATGAGAAATCGCCCGAGCGAATTACTCAAAGCCGACCGCATTATGTGCGGATGATGGAGGAATAAGATGAAGATCAGAACAAGGTATGCACCGAGTCCTACGGGAAAGATGCATGTGGGCAACTTAAGAACCGCACTTTATGAGTTTCTTATTGCGAAGCATGAGGGCGGTGACTTCATGCTCAGAATAGAAGATACCGATCAGGAGAGATTTGTTGAGGGAGCAATAGATATCATCAACAAGACTCTTAAGCTTACGGGACTTGAGCACGACGAGGGACCCGATAAGGACGGCGGATATGGTCCTTATGTTCAGAGCGAGAGAGTAAAGACAGGCATATATCTTAAGTATGCCAAGGAACTTATTGATAAAGGTGAGGCATATTACTGCTTCTGCGATAAAGAGAGACTCGCCACTCTTAAGACTGAGGTGGCCGAGGACGGTAAGACCATAACAGTATATGATAAGCATTGCCTAAGCCTCAGTAAGGAGGAAATCGAGAAGAATCTTGCGCAGGGCAAGCCTTATGTTATCAGACAGAATATCCCCAATGAGGGTTCCACTACATTCCATGATGAACTGTACGGTGATATCACGGTGGAGAATGCCGAACTTGATGATATGATACTTATCAAGTCTGACGGATATCCCACATACAATTTTGCCAATGTGGTAGATGATCATACGATGAACATCACGCATGTGGTCAGAGGTAATGAATATATATCATCATCACCCAAGTATCAGAGGCTCTATGATGCTTTCGGCTGGAAGAGTCCGGTATATGTGCATCTGCCGCTTATTACTGATGAGAATCATAAGAAGCTTTCAAAGAGAAGTGGGCATTCTTCGTTTGAGGATCTTATAG
>JAILKC010000158.1 GCA_024694055.1 Lachnospiraceae bacterium
CCGAGTAACGGGATTCAAGCCCTATACCCTTAAGCTTGGTCTCCAGACCTTTTATGAGGAATCCTTCCGTCTCGGCGACAATCAGAATCCTGTTATGCATACGTCAAACCTCCTTAATATCCTACATTATATCATGGATTAGTACTTTTATGCCATCCCAATCCAACTGTGAAAGACATATTTGTATTTTTTTAAACCGCTCGGCGTCTTCTGACGGAAGTCTGTATTCCTTTACCGAATCCACAACCATCTTGGCAAGCTCATAATCCATACTCTCAGTAAATTCAAGCAATCCGCCATACGCATCATTTAGTACATCAGACGGGATATCGGGCAGATCATCCTTAACACCGTACTGATCATCAAGTGCATCCCTTACATTAAGATAAGACTCCATCAATGCCGCATGATGGCTCTCGATATACTCAATGTCCCGTTTATTCCCTGCAACCTCCAGTGCTTCAGCGGCATCACCCAGTGCCACTGCACCCACAAGTCTCGAACTGCTCTTTAAAGCATGCACCTTGATCGTATAGTTCTCCCAGTCCTTTTCATCATAATACTTCTGTATCTCTGTGGATTTCGCTTCATAAGTATCATAATATATCTTAAGAACGGAAAGAAACGCTTCCTTGGATCCGCTGTTCTTTATCGCCACCTTGGAATCGATTCCCGGAAGTCCATCATACCATTCCGCTTCCTGCGATGCATCACCGGAAAGCGCACTCTCTTCATGCACTTCGGTATCCGTTAACGGCTGATCATCATATTCATACTCCTTATCTTCATATTCTTCATCCGCAAACTCCGCTCTATCTGCACTTACCTTGGCAAACACAGATCCCAGGTTATAGTTTCTGTTACCCTTAATGAGATACAGTATTCCGAATGTTCCCTCGCCGCAATTGGAAGAAATGCCCGCAGATGCTTTCTGGAAGATGATATGATCAAACTTCATCCTCTCATTAAGTTTCTGCTCTATCCATACAAGTTCCTCCTCAGGCACACCTGCATAGGTGATAAATGCAAATGATGTATCCGGATATACATTGATCGGCAACGCATAATCTATGTATTTTTCATAACACCTTTTCTCACTGCCAAACAGGAATCTTCCTACACCGAGCTTATCGTTTTTCATTCTGAGCATCGGTCTTAGCCACAGTGTCTGCAAAAGATTATTCATGAAAGGACTGATGCGGTCTCGCCTTGCCATAACATCTGTGCTTTTAACAACAAAACTGCAGCGAATATAATCTCTTGCCACATCCAGTTCTGAAACTATCTTATCTACAGACATTCCCTGTTCCGCAAGTCTTGCCGCTATCATTACAAGGATGCCTGTTGCGCTTGACAAACACTCCGAATTAAATACCGTTACGTTGTCAAAGGTCTTGGCCACATTAACAGCCCTTCCGTATTCGCGGCTACTTCCGGTCGTAAGCGTAATGTATATAAGATGATGCGCTTTCTTAAGTTCATCTGTAAAGAATGCGGTCAGGGCTTCCTCAGTAGGAGGTTCTGAATCCACCATCTTACTCATATCAGACATATACCGAACAAGTTCTTCGGAATCTATATCTATATTGTCATAGAATACACCCTCATTGGTTATGACCGTATACGGAATGATATCGATCTGCAATTCCTTTATGACACTTGCCGGCAGGTCACTCATCGTGCTCGTGGCTATTACGACCGGTTTCTTTTTGGTATATCTGCTCGCAGTACTCAACTGAGCGCCACTGCTTTCACCTTTGGAATTAAGAGTAACCTTCTCTTGTGGAAGATGCGCTATGAGCATATCCTCAAGCTGACGACCGGATACGGGCTTGACCAGATATCCGTCAAATCCTGTATTATTGTACAGTTCGATATTCTCACCGCCGGCATTGGCTGTAAGAACAATGATAGGGATATTTCGGTTTAGTCCTCCCTTCTGTTCACGGATCTGTTCAAAACACTCTACGCCGTCCATCTGCGGCATCAGATGATCCATGAATATGACATCATACCTATTGCGAAGTGTAAGATTGAGAGCATCCTTACCCGAAAGTGCAAGATCCACCTTAATCTTTGTTCCGTCAAGAAGTTTCTCCTCAACCTTAAGGTTCATCTCATTATCATCAACGATAAGGATCCTTGCATCGGGAGCCTTGAACATATGCTCAAACTTTTCATTTCCCGCTACCCCTGCGGCATTGCTTATGTTCAGATCACCGATACGCTTATCCGAAGATATTCCCTGCTTTAGCATAACGGTGAATGTTGATCCCTGTGAATATACACTGTTGACCGTGATCTGTCCGTCCATCAGTTCAACAAGCTGTTTGACTATGGACAGACCGAGTCCGGTTCCTTCTATATATCTGTTCTTCTCTTCATCCACACGTTTGAATGTATCAAAAAGATGCGGCAGTGCCTCTGCCTTTATGCCCATTCCGGTATCGGTAACGGTTATCTTAAGCAGGACATTATCCGTCTCCGGATATTCGCATTCCATGTGCAAGCTGACAGAACCTTCCTGAGTGTATTTCACGGCATTATTAAGAAGATTGATCAATATCTGCTTGATCCTGACTTCATCACCGAACATCGACTCGGGCACATTTGGATCTATATCCACATTAAACTTAAGCCCCTTCTCTTCGGCCTTAAGCCAGATCATATTGACGATCTCGGATAACAGCGAGGACACATCATAATTGACCGGTACAATGTCCATCTTGCCGGCTTCTATCTTGGATACGTCAAGGATATCATTGATAAGCGCAAGCAGCATCTTGCCTGCTCCCTGGATATTCCTGGCGTCCTTTCTGATCTCATCCGATGCATCTTCCTGACGCAGTATGATCTCATTCAGTCCCAGCACCGTGTTGATGGGAGTACGGATCTCATGGCTCATGCTTGAAAAGAAACGGTTCTGAGATCTGTTCAGTTCTTCAAGCTCTTTAGATTTTTCCGTCGCCCTCTCATTCTCTTTTTCATACAGTTTTGTATGGAACGAAAGAAGGATGAAGATCACTGCATTGACGATCAACAGTCCGAATATCGAATCAATAAAAGCGCCTTTTCTGGTATAAGACGTTATCAAATCCGGATTATAGTAGCCTACTATCCAGCAGATTATCATTGTAAGCGAATATAATATATTCATTACGACCTGGGGCTTTCCGTCCATGATCATATTGATATATAATCCGCCAAGCAAAAGCGAGACCGGAACTCCGCTGTATACTCCGCCATTGGTAAAAAACATGAGCGGCAAAAACAAGAATATCAGTATGCACGATATAATGATCTTCGCACTTGCTATTTTATTCTTCTTAATCGCATATGCTACGTAAGCGCCGAAGAAAAAGACCCCGGCCATAGTCGACAGCGTGGATGTCCACGGCTCTTTCATGATTATTCCCGATGGTATCGCACCGAATATCAGTTCACCGATGAGCACAAATGAGAACACCACAAAAGATCTGTCCTTAAGGCTTATCGAAGAATCATATACATATTCTTTAAGTTGGTTCAATCTGTCCTTTAACATAGTCAGTTGTCCCTCCCTTCATAATGCACCAGATCCTCCGGCAGTACTTTCTTAAGAACACGTTCAAATTCTGCTATATCGATCGGTTTTGCTATGAATCCGTCAAAACCTTCATTTACGAACATCTCTCTTGCA
>JAILKC010000185.1 GCA_024694055.1 Lachnospiraceae bacterium
CATATCGGTGTACGGGATATACGGATATCTTCGGGATAATACTAGGCGGCGGCATGGTTCTGGCCGGTCCGTGGCTTATGTTTCACTACGTGGGAATGTGCATCAGGGGAGTGGAAAATGAGATCGCGCCTTTCTCGGCCGGCGGAAAGAAGGGCACAGTCCTGCTGATAATCCTGACTCTGAGCCTGCTTGCGTGGGAATACTTATTTGTGATCAAAGGCTTTAATAAGGGTTTTGGAGCCATATTCGGATACGGGGATATTCTTTTAACCTGGTTTGGAGGACTTGAGGTCCTGCTCATGATGCTGTGGTTCGTGACGGCAGGGAGACTCGCCGGGTTTACGAAGGAGCGTGAAGTGCCGGAAGGCGTAGCGCAGGCTGACCATGGGAAGAGCCCTGAATACGGAAAGATCTGTACGGATGTGCTGAGCCTGCCCGGGCGGCATTCATTGTACATATTTCTCTATCATATATTATTCTTAAGGTTGTATGTTGACCATCTTCTGACGCGGATGCTCAATATAAGTCATCTTCTTAACAGGATATGCCTGATCCTTGCGGTGTTCGCCGGGCCTGTCCTTATCAGCGTGATCGTAAAACGTCTTAGAACAATCATTTTTTCCAAGTGAATGATCCAATTTGTACCGTAAACGAAATGGAGGCAGCCAATTCGGATGACTGCTGGCTTTACAGCTGTCTCCGGATGATCATATAATTGCGGTAACAGGGAAGAGTTGCACCGGTCAATGGCCGGGTGCCGGATTAGAAACGGAGGGTTTATATGAATGTTGTAGCGATCACGATCATTGCAATTGTGCTGCTTCTTCTGGTCGTAATACTGGCGACCGGATATGTGAAGGCTCCCCCGAACAGGGCGTTTATCATATCGGGATGGCGCAAGGAACCAAAGATCTTAATCGGACGGGCGGGGATCAAGTTCCCGTTCTTAGAGCGTAAGGATGCGCTGCTGCTTAAGCAGATAAGTATCGACATCAAGACTAACGGATATGTTCCCACACTGGATTTCATCGGTGTGGACATAGATGCGGTAGCCAAGGTGAGGGTTAAGACGGACCCCGAGGGCATCAAGATCGCTATGAAGAACTTCCTCAATATGGATGAGAAGAGCATAATGGCGGCTCTCACGGACTCGCTTCAGGGTAACATGTGTGAGATCATCGGTACAGTTAAGCTCAAGGAGCTCAATACCGATCGTAAGAAGTTCGGTGACGAGGTCCAGGAGAAGGCTCAGAAGGACATGAACGCACTGGGTATCGAGATCATCTCGTGCAATATCCAGAAGATCGAGGATGAGAAGGGTCTCATAATCGCACTCGGTCAGGACAACATGTCGCAGATCCAGAAGGATGCATCCATTGCCAAGGCTCAGGCCGACAAGGATGTGGCGATCGCCGAAGCGGAAGCCAAGAGGCTGGCCAACGAGGCACAGGTTGCGGCAGAGACCGAGATTGCATCCAAGCAGAACGAGCTGCGCATAAGACAGGCGGAACTCAAGAGAGAATCCGATATCAAGCAGGCTGAGGCCGACGCTGCATATGAGATTCAGCAGCAGGAACAGCGTAAGACGATCGAGGTAACGACCGCGAATGCCAACATCGCCAAGCAGGAGCGCGAGATCGAGCTCAAGCGTAAGGATGTCGAGGTGACGGAGCAGACGCTCGAGGCTGAGATCAAGAAGAAGGCCGAGGCGGAGAAGTTTGCACGCCAGCAGAAGGCAGAGGCGGAGCTCTTCGAGCGCCAGCGCAAGGCGGAAGCCGAGAAGTTCGAGCGCGAGAAGGAGGCGGAAGCCAAGAAGATCCAGGCGGAGGCTGACCTATATGCCAAGAGCCAGGAGGCAGAGGGTATCCGTGCCGTGGGTGAAGCGGAAGCCAAGGCTATAGAAGCCAAGGGTATCGCCGAAGCCGAGGCCATGGAGAAGAAGGCCGAAGCCATGAAGAAGTACGGCCAGGCAGCCATGATAGAGATGATCGTCAAGGCGCTTCCCGAGATGGCCGGTGCGATCGCCAAGCCTCTTGAGAATATCGATAAGGTTACGATCATCGACGGCGGAAGCGGTGAGAACGGCGTGAATTCCGTAGGCTCATATGTACCCGGAGTTCTGGCTCAGACCATCGAGACCGTCAAGGAGGTAACAGGCCTGGATATCGTGGACATCATGAAGGCCAACACATATGATGCCAAGGTGACGAGGAACATCAATGTCAGCGGCGTCGGTGATGTACTTAAGGGCGCGGATAAGCCGGAAAAAGAGTGAGCGACCGAGATCTGATCGGTCCGCTGCTTACGGCGGTCGGTACGACCACAGGTGACAAATAATAATTCTCTGTTGACAGGCGCAGGGGCTTTTGATAAAATAACTCTTGCGTCTGGAAACAGATGATAATACTGATGCCGGATTGTTTATTCAGCCCGGCAGTGCAGGGGTATCGAAGAGGTCATAACGAGGCGGTCTTGAAAACCGTTTGGTGTAACAGCCACGTGGGTTCGAATCCCACCCCCTGCGTAAGGAAAAGGAGTCCGAATGGACTCCTTTTTCTTACGCATTAGAATCGTGGGATTCGAACGCTGAGGAAGATGGCGAAGCCATCGGAAGCAGACGCTCCGGTGAAGCGTCTGCGCCGAAGCCGGCCTGAAAGGCGGCAGAGCCGCCGGCGGGAATCCCACCCCCTGCGTGACTTAGGATGTCCGAAAACCTTGAATTTACAAGGCTTTCGGACTTTTCTTTTGCTTTTATACTGTGGTTGACAACTGATTGACTAGGCTCTACGACGGCTATCAAGGGCATTGGTAAAGGTATAGTCTTCCTTTTCCTTTGAATTATTATCTTTAATATAATAATTCGCAGTAGTTAAGATGTTCTTTTGCCCAAGCAACGTTTTAACAGCGGTCATGGATAAACCGCTATTTACAAGCGATGAGGCTACAGATTTGCGTATTTTATGGACGCCACCAGGTTTTATCCCAATGTTTTTACATCCCTTTTGTAAGGCTTCTTCCATAGATTTTGGCACCATTACTCCTTTTTGATTTACAAAAAGATAGCCGTCATGATCAAAACCATTTTGCTTATTTGCCTGGATAATCTGTCTTAAGATATCTATAGCTGTATCGGTGAGAGGGATAGTTCGAGGATCAGAGCATCTTTTAAGATATGCTCTGACTTCAGCACCATTTCTTTTTAATGTTTTGGGATTATCACTTGTATATGCAATTTAGCCAACTTTGCGCGACCACCTACGAATTCTCTACAACACAATCTGCGCATCCCTGTATCATCCTGAGGTATCGGTAATATTATGGCGTGTACATGCGGATTGCTTCGATCCATATGCGTGTGATAATAAACGATGTTATGCATTCCAACCCCAATATATAACCGTCTCTGTGCTGCTTGGTATGCTATAATGTCTGTGTGAATAGAAAAGCGAGTATTTAGCCTAACGGGAGGTCAGTGTTTGGGTAAAAAGAAAAAGGAACACGTTGTGTTCGATCAGCTTGAGCGTGTAAGAAAGCGTGTCAATATAGGTTTTTTTAACAGCAAAACGACTAAGGACTTAAAGCCGGATGTTTATAACAGAAAAGGCAGGAAATAGGTAAGTGAGCACACATCATTTACTGATGTTCCGAAAGAACTGTAAGATGCAATTCCCAGACTTGAAGGTGAAATACCCAATATAATTGTGATAGGGATGGTAATCTCAGTATTGCAGAAAAATCTGTTACCGAATAAAATGGTATCTGAACCCAAAAGAAGGAGGAAGTAATGACGGGGAAGATAGATTATTCTGCTCTTAATGTGAAACCATACCCGCACGAGTTGGCCATTGCAGAGTTGTTTGCACAGCAGGGCAAGGATGTAGTATTCCTCAAACCCAGTAATATACCGGGAGTATATATACCTGATATCGTGGTTGACGGTCTTGAATGGGAGATGAAATCACCAGAGGGCAAAGGTGAGCGTACTATTAGGCGTAATCTCCATAAGGCATCCACACAGTCAAGGAATATCATTTTTGATCTAAGCCGAATAGGAATCTCAGAGGACAAATGCATCAAAGAACTCAAGAATGCGTTCAATTCAAGCCAACATATCAGAAATATGATAATTGTTACAAAGTCAAAGGAGATGATATGGCTCAAAAAATGATTGACTTTTGGCTTATTTGAGTTATCATATAATTACAAGAAGGTTCCGACCCACTGTGAATAAACGGAGGGCCCAGGGACTTTTTTGTTGATTTACTAAATCAAATGATATGAAACAACCTATGCTTAATTCAACATATAAAAAAGTTAAAGCACAGGCGGATAAGGCAGGAATTCCCATGTCGGATAAAGAGTTCCATTGTAAGGGAGAATTCAAGGGCATCCATAAGGGAAGACCCAATGAAGAAGAT
>JAILKC010000012.1 GCA_024694055.1 Lachnospiraceae bacterium
TATGGATCCGGTGATCGTGCCGATCAAAGCCTTGAATCCCGCCAGAAAAAGATTGGTCACCACACCGGCTATGCTCGTCCTTATAATGGTCTTTTCTCTGTGTCTTATATCATTTTCTTCTTTATTCATAGAATTATCTCCACAAATCACATAATTGTGCTAAAATAGTAGTATATAGTATTCATTATCGTTGCATTTTGTAGTCGTTACCGTACATCGAGGTATTACATATGAGTAAAATGTTATCGCAAAAAGAGATAGATGCTCTTATCGAAGCACTCAATTCATTCCGCAACTATTCCGACGAAGCCACTATATCCACCGATATCTTAGGCGGTCAGGTGGTGCTCACACAGTCAGAGATCGATTCACTCATAGCATCACTTACCACAGCCAAGGATCTTCCTTTAGGCAAGCCCAACGTAAGTGTTGTGCTCTCGCAGCCCGAGATCGATTCACTTGTTGAAGCGCTTAATTCCATAAAAGAGTACACTCAGCTTGACGAGCTCAGTTCCGACATCCTCAACAATCAGTCGGTCCTCTCTCAGGAAGACATCGATGCACTTATCCGCAAGCTTCTTGCCATCAAGACTCCTTAACAAATGGCTTATCGCTTAGCTTAAGTACCTTTGATCATTGATATGGCGACAAACTATGCCCCTCTGATATCATCAGGGGGCATTTTTATTCTCAACGGTATCATTATATCAAATAAACGATACATTTGACAGACTGTGATACAATACTTATTGAATTTGATAAGGAAAAATAAAGGGGAATACCATGACACTGAACGAATATCTTGATCACTATCTTGTACCGAAGGAAATGCTCTTCTTTTTTGGGCTTGCATTTGCATGCACATTCTTCTCGGTACTCATCATCGTAATAGCGGCCAGACTTACATCAGGACGTATCCGTACGGCTAACGACAGAGTCGCTTTATATGACAGATGCCGCAATCTTGCACAGCGTTACTATGAGATGATATTCTCATCTTCGTCGATCCTTTCCTTTCTGTCAGCCTTCTATCTGATAGACAGATTTATCACCGACGGACCGTTTAAGGACTTTTGGGATGCTCATTCGGATATGCTCCTTCTGTTAATGATCATCACTTCCTGTGTCATCAATACGGCACTTGACCGCATTATCGTTCCGCTCAAAAGAGTGACTCCCGAGCAGAAGGGTTCCGTCAGGCTTATAGCCATGCTCTATATCATCCTGATATTCTTATATATCAAATACATCTATGAGAACAACAACTACGATGGATTTATCATTTATTTCCTTGGCCTTATGGTCGGTAGATTTGTATACTTTGATGCATCGTTCAAGGACTTTTTACGTTCGATAAAAGAGGCTTCACACAATCTTCCGCTTCTTGTTCTCGGTCTTACCAATACCGGGATCATGTGTCTATACGGTTTTGGCACAAAATACCTTCTGCGTTCCAACGGCGTATTGGTGAGCACATTCTTTGCCCACGTATATTTGATAGCAGCGATATTTATCATATATCACACAAGACTCATTCATCTCTTCGTACGCAAGCCCAAAACAAAGCCCCTTACGGAGCAGTACCGCAAGGAGCCGGACAATCGTTATTATGTTGAAGATGAAGACGAATATTATGATGACGACTACTATGACTCGGATGATTATTCCGACCAGTGATCACACCATGCACTCCTTGCTCATGCTATATCTTCCATCTGTGTCGTGTACAGATGATAATAAGCGCCCTTCTTTTGCATAAGTTCATCATGCGTTCCGCTCTCTACGATACCGCCTTCATCGATATACATGATCCTGTCGCAGTTACGTATGGTAGAAAGCCTGTGCGCTATGATGAATGAGGTGCGGCCTGAAAGCATGCGATCAAGTCCTGTCTGAAGTGCCCTCTCCGTCTGTACATCTATGCTTGACGTCGCTTCATCAAGTACCAGTATCGCAGGATCCGACAGCAGAGTTCTTGCAAAGGAGATGAGCTGTTTCTGTCCCTGCGACAGTGATGCGCCTCTTTCATTGACCTGCGTATCATATCCATCCGGCAACAGCTTTATAAAGTAATCCGCACATACCGTACGTGAAGCCTTGAGTACCGCCTCATCAGACGCGTTGGGATTGCCGTATCTGATATTGTCTCCTATAGTCCCTGAGAAAATAAAACTGTCCTGAAGCATTATGCCCATCTGCGATCTGAGCGAATGCAGCGTTACTTTGGATATGTCCTGTCCGTCTATGAGTATTCTGCCACTGTCAATATTATAAAAACGCGAGATCAGGCTCACTATAGTACTCTTACCGGCTCCCGTAGGGCCTACCAATGCAACGCTTTCACCCTGCTTGACCGTAAACGAAACATTGTGAAGCACTTCCTTATTCTCTTCATAAGAAAAAGATACATTCTCAAATACCACTTCACCCTTAACAGGCGGCATCGTAACGGCATCCGAAGCATCAGCCACCGTAACCGGTTCATCCATGGTCTCAAAGATCCTCTCAAGATATGCCACATTGTTGATAAAATTATTGAATGTATTGCCCAGATTCATGATGGGCTGCCAGAATCTTGCCGCATATCCCGAGATCGCTATGATCACTCCGAGTGATATCTCACCCTGCTTCATTACAAGCAGTCCGTATATGAATATGGCCGCCCGCACAAGTACCGATATCGTATCGATACCGGGCCATACGAGGTTGGAGTATCTGACTGCTTCCATCCATGTACCGCGACAGCTTTTGGACAGATCTGAAAAGATCAGTGCATTCTCATCTTCCCTCGCAAATATCTGCGTGATCCTCGCACCGACTATATTCTCCTGCAGATAGGCATTGAGATTCGAGTTCTTATTGGATACTTTCTGCCATGCAATACGCTGCTTATTCTTGATCCACATCATGAATATCATCAGCACCGGAACGCCACACAATACCACGATCGACAGCCTGACATTTACTATAAACATAAATATGATGATAAATATCAGATTAAGCGTCTCAAGAACTATATTGATAAGTCCGTTGCTTAACATGTCCGATACGGAATTGACATAGTTCACCACCCTTATCAGTATCTTGCCGTGCGGCCTGTCATCATAATACTGAAAAGGAAGTAACTGGAGATGCGCAAACAGATCTTTTCTTATGTCGTATATGATATCCTGGCTCACATTGACCATTATCTTCGAACGAATAGTGATAAAAAGTATGCTGAATGCATAGGACAGTATCAAAAGGGCAGCAAGCTTCGCAAGCATTTTAAGATCTCCCGCCGGGACCGCATCATCAAGCATTCTCTGAGTGATCATAGGTGCAAAAAGGGCCATTATCCCACCCAGTGCCGACAATATCAGTGCTCCGCTCATCTTACCCGCATACCTTTTTATGTATGAAGACGCGCGCAAAAGATGCCTTATATTGAAAGGCTCCTCAAGATACTCATCCTCTTTATATGTATTTCTTCTGTTCTGTGCCATATTCTATACCGCTTCTCCTGTCTGCAGCCTCACAAGTTCCGCATAATATCCGTTCTTGGCGATCAGTTCCTCATGTGTACCCTCTTCTGCGATCTGACCGTCTTTCATGATGAATATCCTGTCAACGGATTTGGTCGTCGATATTCTCTGTGCGATAATGATCTTGGTGCATTCAAAATCGAGTTCTCTTAAGCTGTGCTGTATCTGTTTCTCAGTCTCCATGTCCACAGCCGAAGTCGTATCATCCAATATAAGTATGGCCGGTTTGACCGCAAGCGCTCTTGCGAGGGATATTCTCTGCTTCTGTCCTCCGGACAGCCCGACGCCTCTCTCTCCGACCACGGTATCGTAACCGTCCGGCATCCTCGATATAAATGATGAGGCTGCCGAGTATCTGGCATATCGCTCGACCTCCTTGCGGGTAAGATCCATATCTCCGTATGCAATATTACCGTCTATGGTATCCGAATACAGCAATACATCCTGTGTGGCCAGGCCGATATTGGTACGCAGGGACTTAAGCGTATAGTCTTTTACACTGCGTCCGTCTATTCTGATATCACCTTCCGTAGGTTCATAGAATCTCGGTATCAGATGAATGAGGGACGTCTTACCGCATCCTGTCTCTCCCATGATCGCCACAGTCTCGCCGGATCTGATCTTCATGGATATATTCTTAAGCACCGGCAGCTTACCATCTGCATATTTAAAGCTTACGTTGTCAAAGACGATCTCGCCCTTAAGTCTGTCCACCGCATCATATGCCCCTTCGCGATCCTTGATCTCGGGTTCTGAATAATATATCTCCATAACCTTGGCGGATGCAGCCGAGAATCTCTGAAATTCATTCATCACATTGCCAAGCATCCTCATGGGATTGGCCAATGCCCATATAAGCCCCGAAAATGCCACATACTCGCCCATGGTCATAAGATCGGGCCACAGTATGAGCGACAGACCGCCCGCAAGGATAAGTATCACCGAAAGAAGATCCGCAATACCTTCCATATAAGGAAAAAATGTCAGCCACGTAAGTGCCGTCTTCTTATTGGTATCACGATAATCCGTATTGCACTCGTCAAAACGCTCTTTCTCCCGTTCCTCCATGGCAAATGCCTTTACCACGCGATTGCCGGCAATATTCTCCTGTGCAACGGTATTCATGCCGGCGAATTTCTCTCGAAGACTCGCGTGCATCGGGGCTACCCTTTTACGAAACAGTCTTATGATCACAAATATAAAAGGGGCAGTTATCATCAAAAGAAGCGCCAGTCTCCAGTTCATATAAAAGAAGAACGTCATCGTAGCCGCGATCAGAGATACCGACTCTATGATCACCCTGATCACCCATGCGATCATGTGTCTGACTGCATCCAGATCTCCCGTGACTCTCGTCATAAGATCACCGGTCCTGTATATATTGTAAAAATGCATATCCTGACGCTGTATCTTGTCATACAGTATATTTCTTATGCGGAAAAGCGCCTCCTGGGATACATGCTCATAGGCCATGCAGTCAAGATACACGATGACAACACGTGCGATCGTGAGACTCACCATGAGCACGAGAAGATGAATGAGATAATCCTTACGATATGTCAGATTGTAAGCCGCATCCTCACCTGAAAGAAACGTATCTACTATTTTTTGTGAAAAATAAGGAACGGTCAACTGCATAATGTTATATACTACCGTTCCTGTAATAGCTGCTATATATAATAAATGTCTGCCTTCCATATTCTCCCAGAGCCAGGCTATCCTGCCTTTGGGAAAACGTCCGTTGCCGGTATTCATCTTTCTGACCTCCTGTATCAGCGAGATTCTTTAATGTATTTCTCCAATGCCTGTGCAGCAAGTCTTGCATAAACAGACTTGCGACTGAATATATCCGAACTTCCGGGGATCAGAGCTGTCTCAGCCTGTATACGCAGAACTGACGCGTCTGATTCAAAGTGTTCCTTGGCTTCCTGCAATACGGCTAACGGTGCCTGATCAAGAGTCGCGCAAAACAATGTACCTGTAGAAGAGTCTATCTTGTTAAACTCCGGATCAGCAGGTGCATCAACTCCCATTGCCTTAAGCAGATCTTTCTGTGTTACATATACTTTTTTAACACCTTTCATACGCCTACCCTGTAAGAGTGAGTCCACACTTTGATTATACCATACATGACTTATGCGTAAAATATGTAATTATCCTCAGATATCATAATCTGAAATTCCTTACACGACCGTAGAAAGTACCCTGCAGTTTCTCATTATCCACAAAGTCTCCTCTGGTCGCCACGGTGACAGTCGTGCTTCCCGGCTTTTTAACTCCTCTCATGGTCATGCACATATGCTCCGCTTCCATCATGACCATAACACCCTTGGGCTTGAGTTCATCCATAACGGCATCCGCGATCTGCGCCGTCAATCTCTCCTGTATCTGAGGACGTCTGGCATATACTTCCACTGTACGGGCAAGTTTGCTTAAGCCCACCACTTCTCCGTTGGGAACATAGGCCACATGAGCCTTGCCGAAGAACGGTAAAAGATGATGCTCACACATTGAATAAAAAGTGATATCTCTCTCCACCACCATCTCCGAACTGTCTACGCTGAAACGCTTGGACAGTATATCGTGAGCATCCTCACCCAGTCCTGAGAATATCTCCTCATACATACGGCTTATCCTGTCAGGAGTCTCCAAAAGCCCTTCTCTTGAAGGATCTTCTCCTATCGCCTCCAGCATCATCTTAACTGCCTGTTTGATCTTATCCTTATCTACCATACAATTCAATCATTCTCCCCATAAATGACAACGATCCGAATGCAATTATGACACTTTTATCATCTGCGCACAATCCTGCCATCTCTACCGCCTCAGCCACACTGTCAAGACTCGTGACATTGGTATTATATTCTCTTACGACATGCGCCAGATCGACACTGCGCAAGGCTCTGGGATTATCACACGGGGTGACGGTAAAGACCATATCCGCATCCCTGCACATGATATCCGCCACTGCATTAATATCCTTATCCTTAAGCATTCCCATGATAAGGAGTTTCCGTTTATCCTTAAAATACAGATCCACGGCCTCCTTAAGTCTTAAAGCTCCGTCCGGATTATGAGCACCGTCTATTATGACATAAGGTCTTACGGACAGTATCTGCAATCTTCCGGGCCACACAGTCTGATCAAGGCCCTTTCTTATCACATCATCATTGATCCTTCCGTATACATCCGGCATCCTGTCTTTTAAAACATCTATCGCCTTTATCGCCAGTGCCGCATTGTATATCTGATGAACCCCAAGTAACGGTGTACGGAATTTCCTGCCACAATATGCAAAATCAGTACCCTTGACAGTAAGTCTTCTGTATGTGACATCATCCTTAGCAAGCTCATAAAGCTTTGCATTTGACTTCTTACATTCCGCGCGTATCACATCAAGAGCTTCTTTGCTCTGTATCCCCGATACGACCGCCGTCCCGGGCTTAATGATGCCTGCTTTTTCAGTCGCTATCGCTTCGATCGTATCTCCCAGATACTGCATATGATCCAAAGCGATGTGTGCGAACACTTCCATGACTGTGGTCTTCACCACATTGGTCGCATCGAGCCTGCCGCCCATTCCGCATTCAAGTACCACCATATCGCATCTTTTTTCCCTGAAATAGAGAAAAGCAATGGCAGTCTCTATTTCAAACGATGTCGGATCTCTGTGACCGTCAGCTACCATCTCATCACATACAGTTCTTATACGGTCTATGTATTCGGCAAACGCTTTCCTGCTCATATGTCTGCCGCCTATATCAAAACGCTCGAGATATTCGCTTATTGTAGGCGAAATGTAACGGCCTACCCTGAATCCCGCCGTCTTAAAAACAGCAGATATATATGCAAGAGTCGAACCCTTGCCGTTGGTACCGGCTATATGTATGAATTTAAGTTCATCCTGAGGATCACCCAGTCTGTGAAGAAGTTCCTCTATTCTGTCCAGCCCCGGAACACTTCCGAGGCTGTTACATTGTTCTATATATTCGTATGCCCGATCGTATGTCATATCATTTGTTAAGCTCGGCAACCCTGCTCTTCATATAGACAAGAACCGCAACCGTGAGTATCACTCCAACAGGAACCGACACCCATGTCAGGTTGATATTGTCAAGCAAACCGGCTGCAAGATAACATACAAACGATATTGCTGCAACCGTAAGTGCATAAGGCAGCTGTGTCTCCACATGATTGATGTGGTTACAATGCGCACCTGCAGAAGACATGATGGTCGTGTCCGAGATGGGTGAACAGTGGTCTCCGCATACAGCACCGGCAAGGCATGCTGAAATACCTACGAAGAACAGGCTGCTTGTCTCCGGGAATATGGCAGATACTATGGGAATGAGTATTCCGAATGTACCCCATGAAGTACCTGTTGCAAAAGATACAACACAGGCAACCACAAAGACTATCGCCGGCAAAAGCCACTGAAGTCCCTGAGCACCCGCCATCATATCACCCACGAAAGCAGATGCATCAAGTGCATTGGTCATGCTCTTTAAAGATGTTGCAAGTGTAAGTATTGTAATAGCCGGAACCATCGCTATAAAGCCTTTGGGAAGGCATTCCATGGCCTCTTTAAATGTCATCACCCTGCGGGCAACCATATATATGATTATGATCACCAAAGCGATTATACTTCCCCATGGAAGTCCGACATAAGCATCCGTCTCAGAGAATGCATCTATGAAAGATCCCTCTCCGATAGACTGATAACCGTTATAGAGAAGTCCCCATACACACAGACCTATGAGCACTATGATCGGAAGAATAAGATCCATGAGCTTGCCCCTGTTCGGATTCTCAGGTCCGTCAACTCTTAACGTTCTCTCCTCTTCGTCCGAGAGTTTAAGCGCACCGAGATCTCCGCCGTTCTCAGCGCGAAGCTCATACTTTCTCATCTTGCCGTAATCAAATCCAAGCAGTGACAACACTATGATAAAAACAAGTGTAAGTATCGAATAGAAATTATAGGGAATAGCTCTTATAAAGAGTTCTATTCCCGAGTAGTTTTCACTCTCCACACAGCCCGATACGGCTGCTGCCCATGAAGATATAGGAGCGATCATACATACGGGAGCTGCCGTGGCATCTATAAGGTATGCCAGCTTGACTCTGCTTATCTTCTTGGAATCCGTAACCGGTGCCATGACCGATCCGACTGTCAGGCAGTTGAAATAATCGTCTATGAATATAAGCACACCCAGTAAGAATGTGGCAAGCGCTGCGCCTGTTTTGGTCTTGATATGAGTCTCTGCCCACTTGCCGAATGCACGTGAAGCACCGGACTTGTTCACGAGTGCGACTATCGTGCCCAGGATGACCAGGAATATGAGTATTCCCGCATTATCCGCAACAGATGTGCTCAGTCCGTCTACCGTTACCATATCCACCGTACCATAGAAAGTACATCCTCCTGCCATGATAGCTCCAAGCACCACTCCCATGAAGAGGGATGAGTACGCCTCCTTGGTGATAAGTGCAAGGGCTATGGCCACCAAGGGTGGTACAAGTGCCCAGAATGTTCCGGCAAAACTACCGGTCCCGGTTGCATTAACAGCCACGATCAATACCGCAACCGCGACAAATACAATCCCTGCTATTACAGATGTGTTCTTCTTGTTTCTCACAATGTTCCTCCCTTTCCCGCATCCCTTTTGATACTTTAGGTACATCATCGGGCGAACTCTTTTTTGTCCGCCATACCACAGAATTGTAGCATATCGATGTCTATCCGTCCACTACGGCCTATTTACATTTAACGAGCCTCTTTATACTCTTTAGATTCTTCTTAAGCATCTCAAGATTCCTCTCAAGTGCCGCTCTGTCATCCGGAGTTATCACATAACAGGAATAAATAAGTCTCTCATATATATCGCAGAACATGACATATTCACCGGATATACGGCATCCAAGCCTTTCCCTGTATTCAGTCAGAGTCTCACTGTCGCCTATCCCCGCGCCGGCCCTTTTAAGAAGATTAAGGCTTCTTGCACAGATCCACAGCGCCTTGCCTCGGTCATCAAGTTTATCATATCTGCGTTTTCTCAAATAACTGTCAAACAGCAGGATAAGTAATGTAAAGGCAATACCTATGATCACAGGGATCGCCATCCTCTTCCATGGGATCGCCGTCCGCGCATCTTCTTTATCCGTGAGTTCTTCATCAGATTCCGGCTGCATATGTTCAGGCTCTGATATATCCATCACCGTCTGAGCATTGTTGTCCTTTGAATCGATCATCCAGCCGGATGTACCGATGACTCCTCTATAACCCGGGGTGGCCTCAAATACAGTCCATCCGATCCCGTCAATATAACATTCGGTCCACGCATGAGCCTCGGATGAATTTACTTTGTACTGAAGTTCATGACATGTATCGGCCCTGAATCCCTGAACATATCTGGAAGGTATACCGTACGCCCTCGAAAGCAGTGTGAGCGCAGTCGCATAATAGCTGCAATAGCCTTCTTTTTTCTCAAAGACAAAATAATCGAGATAATCCGCCGCGCAATTCAGATCGCCGGGCAAATTGCCGGGATGATCCGTGTACCTGTATGTACGCAGCATGTTCTCCATCCGGAGTATCTTCTCATAATCACTGTCAGCTCCGTCAAGCAATTCATCCATATATGTTCTCAGTCTGTCAGATATGACTGTTGTCGGCAGATAATCTTCATATATCTTCTGCCTATAACTGACATATGTGTCATAATCGGGTGCCGCTTTTGTATCCAAAATACATTCCCGACAAGCCTGATCCCAATAACTCTTTTCTATCTCAGGTGACTCCTCATACAATTGCATAAGGACCGTCGCCCGTGTATTTAGCCTAAAATACACGTATCTGGCTATATTGCTACCATTCATATTCATGGACACCGACTTTGACGGACAGAATAATACATCGAGTTTCTTACTCTCATTCTCTATGGTCACCGCTTCCCGTCTTAGAATATCTTCAATCGGAATATTCTCCCGCTCACTTAAGCCAAGCAAAGCCGCATAAGTGGTCAGGGCGTCGATCCGGTTCTGCGCTTCTGTATCATCCGTCGTCATGGTCCACTCATGTCCGTCAAACTCGTTATATACTTTACCTTTAAGGTACAGATACGGATCTGCATGTCCCGATGCTCTCACACTAAGCACCGGATAACCACCGCCCCTTACGTTACCGCCAAAACTTCCTCTTCCCGAAAATCCGATCGGTGGCTCATCGGATTCCCATCCCGATATCGTAAGTACATCATTCAGTCTGGCATAACCTGTCTGTATGGCTCCGGATATCCTCTTTACAAAGCCCCAGTCATAGGGTTTATCAGGCATTTTGATAAGTCCTGCCGCTATTATCACAAGCAGTAAAAAGGGTGCCGTGAATACCAGGTGTACCGTCACATCCGTATCCCCTTCCTTATGTGATCGTCTCTGCACCGTATCCGTCACAGTCATTAGTGCATAGGCAAATATCATTATGACAGTGATCTTTTCCCGTATAAAAGGATATATCAATGATACCGGCAGACATATAAGTCCGGCCACTGCAATGATCAGCCGTGTAAAGGGATATTTTTGTGAGATCCTGTTGATCAAATAGCAGATAACGGCCAAGGCAATGATCTTCCACACCCACAGGTATCTTATGAGGAAATCCACTCTCTCTCCCGCCGGATGATAGAATATAAGTGCAAGCAGGACAGTAAGTCCGATTCCTCCGGCAATCAGACGATCTCTAAGTTTCAGATGCGTAATAAGCACAGCATATATCTCCACAGCCACAGCGATCACCAGACAGTGCAAAGGCGAGATATCCGGTGCAATGTACGGCCCGGCATACAAAGATGCAGCAACCGACATCGGTATCACAAACAGCAGATCATATATGATGGCGACGATCACGGTAATCATAGCACTTCCTCCGCCGATGCCGTACCAATATAGCTGACAAACGTATTCTTTCCCGTTCCTGCATTTACTGCATTTTCCGGATCTTCTCCCACAACAAATACTCTGACCGGAACCTGCCCTATATTGATCTTATCGATCAGATCGGCCTCTTTTATCCCATAGCGGTACAGAATAAATATCAGCATCCTGTGATCCGTGATATATTTAAGGGCTGCCGCTTCTTCAAGCATTCTGTCAGTATCATCCTCTTCTCTGAATGAATATATTCGCATAGCCTCATAGAGTCTGTCGTAATCGACATGATTCCTGACCGGCTCCTTAATAGTACAGTTAGTCCTGTATATGACATCTACCGGGATATTATTCTCCGTATAATACAGCGCAAGCGCCAAAGTGCACTCAATCATCGTATTCTCAACCGGAAGATAGTCTTCCGTGGCATGCGAATACCTTCCGGCTTCCATGAACAAAGCCACCCCGTTTTTTTCACCGCCTATAAGTTCTCTTACCATGAGTTTCTGCATGGACGCCGTAGCCTTATAATTGATAAGGCGCATATCGTCTCCCGTTGCATACTCCCTCACCGGAATGTCAGGTTCCGTACGAAGTGCAAGGCTGTCTCTGTCGGAATCTTCTATATTTTCCATGAATCCAAGCTCCGTCAGTTTCACCATGGCCGGTGCCACTATCACGCTTAGAGGTTCTCTTATCCTGTAGATCACCCTAAACAGCCCGATAAAATCTCTGACCTCGATCTCTTTAATTCCCACAAGATATTCACCTCTGTAGCGACACACGAGTCTTGTCTTGCGTGTAACGGAAGAATGCGGCGGAAGCTCATACTCGATCTTGTCATTAAGTCCGGTTACCGTGGAAAAAGATGAATAAAACACTATCTTCAAAGATGAAAATGAAAAGATACTCTCATTGTTGACAGTGATATAAAAATCAGACGGCACGCCGCATACCATACCGCGTCCGTCGGATTTCTGATATATCTTAATGGAAGCTATGACATAAAATATGTATATAAGGCAGGCTACCGGTAAAAGGATCGTCAGCCAAAAGAATGTATAAGTGATCGGTCCTCCGTAAAATGATATACCGACAAGGGCCAGAATAAGCAAAGCTATGTATACCGAAAGTTCAATTCGTCTCATAGGTCAATCCATCGGAACATGCACTTTCAGAATAAGATTCTCCAATATGGCAGAAGCATCTTTCTTCTGCAGACGCATCTCAGTCGTAAGCACAAGTCTGTGAGCCAGTACATCAGGTGCTATCTTCTTCACATCGTCAGGCTTGACATAATCACGTCCATCAAGATAAGCCACCGCACGAACAGCTGCAAGAAGCTGTAAAAGTGCACGCGGACTGGCCCCAAGTGTAAAAGCCGAGTCATTGCGCGTAGCATCGACTATCTGCTGAACATATGATAAGAGTCCGTCGCTTATATGAACAGACTTAACTTCGTCTCTTAATCCCTGCACATCATCGCCATCCAATATCTTTACGGCTTCTTCCATGCTGACTCCGTCCATATACATTCTGGCCATACGGACTTCTTCTTCAGCCGATGGATATCCCACTGACAGTCGCATCATAAAGCGATCAAGCGAAGCCTCCGGGAGAGGGTATGTACCCGTAAAACTTACCGGATTCTGAGTCGCTATGACCATAAACGGCTGTGGAAGTGCACGGATCTCATCATCCACCGTCACCTGTGATTCAGCCATGGCTTCCAAAAGTGCCGACTGAGTCTTGGGCGAGGTTCGATTAAGCTCATCCGCCAATACTATGTTTTTCATAATTGCGCCGGGACGGTATGTGAATTCCCCTGTCTTCATATTATAGACATTCATCCCTGTCACATCTCCCGGCATGGTATCGGGCGTGAACTGTATACGCCCAAATGACAGGCCAAGCGATCTTGCAAATGTTCTGGCCAAAGTAGTCTTACCCACTCCCGGAACATCTTCAAGAAGCACATGTCCTCCTGCCAAAAAACAGCATAATACTTTGCCGACAAGCTCAGGCTTGCCGGCAAAGTATTTGTTCATCTGATCATTAAGTTGTTTTACTTTTTCCGTCATATTCCCCTATTCCGCCTGCTGCGTTCCCCAATTCATCATCCGCGATCTGCATAACACTGTCTGTCTGCCTGACGTTGTCGATGATAGCTTTAAGCCGTGGCTCATTCTCAAACTTCTGATAATCAAATATGCTTCTAAGTCTTGATTCTGTACTGTCTCTCATAATCATTCCTCAAACATAATCACCATACGGGCTATGCTGTCTTTCAATTACTTATACGATGTAAATCTGCCCGTGGCAATCTTCTTTGTAAAAAACTTTTTCATGACTTTAAGTGCTGAGGCATGACGAAGCTTAACCTGACCATATGTCAAACCGGTCTTAAGCGCTATATCCTGCAAAGTGATGCCGTCATAATAATGATACACGATCACGATCCGTTCCTCTTCGGACAAAGTCTCCATGGCTTCGGCCAGTTCCGAAAGAGTCTCCCTGTTAAGAAGCTCCACATCCACCTTATCTTCCTCGATAAGCGCTGAAGGAACAAGCTCGCCTTCTCGCTCCTCATCGATCGAATCTGCCGTCTTATTGGTACGGTAATAGTCGATCACCGTATTATGTGCGATTGTGTAGACCCATGTGGAAATCGCCGCTTTTTGCGAATCATAATCGGCTGCCTTCTTCTGAATCTTTAAGAAAACCTCCGATTGAAGATCCTCGACGTCTGTCGGATTATTCACTCTGCTTCTTATATATACCTTGATCTTATCAGCATACTGCTTATAGACCTGTTCTACATCAATACTCATATTCCCCCGTAAAAGCTGCCTGTATATTATGCATGATTATACCACAAATCTGCCCATATCGTTATTGATATTCTCGGTAATCTCAAGGTTGTTCACAGCATCTTCGCTTAAGTTCTTCATATTAAGAGCGATCACACTCACGGCCTCCGCGCTCTGCACAATACCCTGATTGCTCTCCTGTATGGAAGTATCGATATCCTTGATGGCTCCGTTGATCCGCTCCATCTCTCCTCTGATACGTCCGCTCTCGCTCTTAAAAGTCTCCATCATCCGGATAAGGCTTCTGATATCATCTCTGTAATTCTCGCTGGTAGTCAGGAGATCGCCATAACCTCTGTCCGTGATTCCTGTCATGTATTCTAGCATATTCTTTGATTCTTCGGCAAGTTCTCTTACGATAGTGGTGACATCTTCTCCGATAACCTTGATCTGATTGGCTACCTCATTGGAATTCTCTGCCAGGCTCTTGATCTCTTCTGCAACCACTGCAAACCCCTTGCCGGCCTCACCGGCGCGTGCGGCTTCGATCGATGCATTAAGCGCAAGCAGGTTGGTCTGGCTGGCTATTCCTATGATATTGTCAGTAAGAGCAGCTATTTCTGAAACTTTCTCACTCTCTTCTATCTTACGGTTAAGACTTTCATTCATTTCCTCGGACTTAACCTTCACTTCTTCCCTGGCATTCAAAGCAGAAGAATACATCTTCTCCGCTTCCGTCACGATATGTTCCGATTCTCCCGTATTCTTCTCGGCAAGTTTGGCTATACCCTCAACACCCTCAAGTGCTTCTCCGATATTATTGCTTATGCTGTCAAGCGATGCACCTATTTCCTGAGTCATGGCACTCATCTCCTCCATTGTGGAAGATATATCCGATACCTGCTGTGACGCGTCCGTTATGCTCTCTCTCATTCCATTGGAGGAGTCCTTCAGCACACTTGAATTCCTTGAAGTATTGCTGACAACCCCGTGAATAAAACCGATAAAACTGTTAACATTATTGGCTATCACTTCCATCTCATCACCGGACGTGATATCCAGTTTTTTCGTAAGGTCTCCGTTGCCGTTACCAAGTTCGACAACTTTATTGTTAAGAACAATAAACTGTTTCTTAAGATTAAGCACAAGAAATATGATAACTACCATGCCTGCCGTAAAAGCCAAGGCGCATACAAATACTACGGTATTTCTTAAAACTGCAAGCTGTCCGCTTAACCAGTCCATGCTGATATCCGTGCCTACTACTCCGACTATGGAACCGGATGACCCTTTGATAGGGCTGTATGCAGTGACATGATTACCCCATTCATCCGAATACGGCTCTCCTACAGTCGGTGTCCCCTTTAAAGCAGCCGCCGCTGCATCTTCGAATTCACCTTCATCTCCGATGAGACCCGGATCCTCCGGATCTGAGTCAACCACGAACTCTACGGCACCGCTTCCGGCGCTTCTCTCCGTATATACATACTCACATCCCGAATTATCGTAAAAGACTGTCAGTTCATCCAGTATGGCCTGATATTCCTCACTTGTCTCATCCCCCGGAGCAAGTGTGGCAATTGCATCCGAATATCCGCTCTCTGTAAGTCTGGCACTGATACAGTTGGCCATATTAAGGGCATTGGTCCTGATCTGCTCAGTCAGTGCCGACGCCTCTCTGTTATACAATACTACTCCCAATACAAGGTCTGTGATGATAAAAAGTGCCGCAACAATAAAGGCAAATTTGAATGAAATACTCAATCTTCTTACTTTCATAGTTGATCTCCATAACCCTCTCATACTATATGTATGAATCCACACAACAACTGTAGGAAAATTGTACCATATGCGATGTGAAAACAGAAGTGTTTTTAACGATTTTTCCATTTCAATTGTTATATTGTGCGCCACAAGTAATGCAGTGCTTTATCATACTAAATCATTTTTTACATATATCGCCCCATATATTCAAGAACTTCTGTCACTTTTTCACATTGACACACCACTGCTTTTAGGGCAAAATCTGATGTATGATCAATTAGGGATCATTTTCTAAGATGGAGGAGAATTATGAAAAAACTAACTAAGACTCTTGCTGTAGCTCTGTCTGCAGCTATGTTCCTCACTTCACTTACAGGCTGCGCAGGCGCTGCAAAGGGTGGAGACACATGGAAGATCGGCGGTATCGGACCCACCACAGGCGGTGCGGCAGTATATGGTATCGCAGTACAGAACGGTGCTGATCTTGCTATCAAGGAGATCAACGAAGCAGGTGGTATTGCAGGCAATAAGATCGAGTACAACTTCCAGGACGATGAGCTTGACTCAGAGAAGTCAGTCAATGCCTACAATGCACTTAAGGACTGGGGAATGAACATACTTGTTGGTTCGGTTACTTCAGGATGCTGTGTTGCTGTTGCAGCTGAGTCAGTTAACGACAATATGTTCCAGCTCACACCTTCAGGTTCTGCTGTAGACTGTATCACCAATAAGAATGTATTCCAGGTATGTTTCACAGATCCTAACCAGGGTATCGGTGCAGCAAGCTATATCGGTTCCAACAACGTAGCATCCAAGGTTGCCGTTATCTACGACAGTTCAGATGTATACTCTTCAGGAATATATCAGAAGTTTGCACAGGAAGCTGACAATCAGCCTTTCGAGATCGTATCGGCAGAGGCTTTCACAGCTGATTCCAAGACAGACTTCTCAGTACAGCTCCAGAAGGCTGCTGACGCAGGTGCAGAGCTTGTATTCCTTCCTATATACTACACAGAGGCTTCTTTGATCCTTACTCAGGCAGCTTCTGCAGGATACAACTTCAAGTTCTTCGGATGTGACGGTCTTGACGGTATCCTCGGCGTAGAGAACTTCGATACATCATTGGCAGAGGGCGTTATGCTTCTTACTCCTTTCGCAGCTGATGCAGCTGATGAGAAGACACAGAACTTCGTTAAGGCTTACGAAGCAGCATACGGTGATACACCCAACCAGTTCGCAGCTGATGCTTACGATGCAGTATATATAATCAAGGCTGCCATCGAGAAGTCAGGCGTTGCTCCTTCTGCAAGCGTATCTGAGATTGGTGATGCTCTTGAGAAGGCCATGACCGAGATCACTGTAGACGGTCTTACCGGCGAATCAATGAACTGGAGCGAAGACGGTGCCGTTAACAAGGCTCCCAAGGCTATGGAGATCAAGAACGGTAACTACTCTCTCATCCAGTAAAAGATGTATTTAAGTTTGGATAACTGAACAGATACACGAATTCAAGAAGGAAGTCGCAGCCATTTTTGTATGCACTTCCTTCTTTTTATGATATAATCATACCTTGAGTGGTCACAGAATATAATTAATAAGAAGGAAGTATTATGAGTTTCATATCTTACTTGATCAACGGCATCAGCTTAGGCTCGGTGTACGCCATCATTGCTCTTGGTTACACGATGGTCTACGGAATTGCCAAAATGCTTAATTTCGCACACGGCGACATAATCATGGTAGGGTGCTATACCGTGTTCACGATAGTCAGCACCTTAAGCCTTCCCACATGGTTAGGTATAATAGTTTCTATAGTCTTATGTACCATTTTGGGCATCACAATAGAGGCTGTTGCATACAGACCTTTGCGTCAGGCTACATCATCTCTGGCAGTACTCATCACCGCGATCGGTGTAAGTTATCTGCTTCAGAATGTTGCACTGCTTATCTTCGGTGCCAATACCAAATCATTTACATCCGTTGTAAATATCAAAGCTCTTAAGTTAGGTGCCGACGGAGGCCTCACAGTCACCGGCGAGACTCTGGTAACGATCGCTGCCTGCCTGATCATCATGGTCGTACTTACTACCTTCGTCAATAAGACCAAGGCCGGTCAGGCCATGCTTGCCGTCTCAGAAGACAAAGGTGCGGCGCAGCTCATGGGTATCAATGTCAATGCGACCATATCTCTTACTTTTGCGATCGGATCCGCGCTTGCCGCAGTAGCCGGCATGCTGCTTTGTTCCGCTTATCCGGCACTCACGCCTTACACCGGTTCAATGCCCGGTATCAAGGCTTTCGTTGCAGCGGTATTCGGTGGTATAGGATCCATTCCGGGTGCATTTATCGGTGGCATTATCTTAGGTATTATCGAGATCCTTTCGAAAGCCTATATATCATCGCAGCTCTCCGATGCCATAGTATTCCTGGTACTCATCATAGTGCTTGTAGTCAAGCCCACAGGTATACTCGGCCGTAAGATTCAGGAAAAGGTATAGGAGGTAGCGCGTGAAAGATTTTATCAACAAAAACAAAGACAATCTGATCACATACGGCATTGTGATCATAGCCTATATCGTACTCGAACTGCTTATGTCCTTGGGCTTGATATCAAGCCTTATGACAGGTCTTTTGGTACCCCTGTGTGCTTATATCATACTTGCGGTCTCACTCAACATCACAGTCGGTATTTTAGGAGAATTAAGTCTCGGACATGCCGGGTTCATGTGTGTAGGCGCATTTACATCAGCTTTTTTCTCCAAATGCACGGTTAACGTGATCACGGTAGAGTGGATACGCTTTACCATCGCGATCCTCATCGGATTCTTATGTGCAGGCGTAATCGGATTCCTAATCGGCATGCCCGTACTTCGCTTAAAGGGTGACTATCTGGCGATCGTGACTCTGGCATTTGGTGAGATCATCAAAAATGTAATGAACGTTCTCTACATAGGCAGAGACTCAAAGGGCTTCCACTTCTCTACAAAGGATGCCGTTGCTCTCGGTCTTGAAGAAAGTGGCGAGATAATAGTCAACGGAGCTCAGGGTATCACCGGTACACCCAAGAGTTCCAATTTCACCGTCGGAGTCGTACTTATCCTGATTACACTCTTTATCGTGCTTAACCTGATAAAGAGCCGTGACGGCCGTGCGGTCATGGCGATACGTGACAATGTGATCGCCGCAGAATCAGTCGGCATCAACATCACCAAATACAAATTACTGGCCTTTTCCATATCTGCTGCATTGGCAGGCGTGGCCGGAGTATTGTATTCGCACAATTTGAGTTCACTTATGGCCACTCCGAAGAATTTCGGATACAACATGTCCATCATGATACTTGTATTCGTCGTCCTCGGTGGCATCGGCAATATAAGAGGTTCGATCATATCGGCAGTCATCCTTACTCTGTTGCCTGAGCTGTTAAGAGGACTGTCCAACTTAAGAATGCTCATCTACGCGATAGTACTTATCGCCATGATGCTCTTCTCATGGTCGCCAAAGGCCAAGGATTTCAGAGATAAGACAGTCGCCACGCTTCTTTTCTGGAAGAAAGATAACACTGTGAAAGGAGGCAGCGACAATGGCAGCAACTAATCCTGTACTTGAAGTTACCAATCTTTCGATATCATTCGGCGGACTGCGAGCCGTGGATGATTTCTCGGTTACAATAAACGAGGGAGAATTGTACGGACTCATCGGCCCCAACGGCGCCGGCAAGACTACCGCATTCAACCTTCTCACCGGTGTATACAAGCCGAATGAAGGTATTATCAGACTCTGCGGTGAGGATATAACCGGCAGATCCACCATAGATATCAATAAGGCCGGGATCGCCAGAACATTCCAGAACATTCGCCTTTTCAAGGATCTGTCTGTTCTTGATAATGTAAAAGCGGGTCTTCACAATATTTATACATATTCGACCATGTCATCCATACTCAGACTTCCCAAATACTATAAAGTCGAAAAAGAGATGACGGCCAAGGCAATGGAGCTTTTAAAAGTGTTTGACCTTGATTCATCCGCTTCACTCAAAGCTTCACAGCTTCCTTACGGCAAACAGAGAAAATTGGAGATCGCACGTGCCCTCGCCACCAACCCCAAGCTTCTTTTGCTCGATGAGCCTGCGGCAGGCATGAACCCCAACGAGACCAAGGAGCTCATGGATACGATCTCTTTTATCAGAAAAGAATTTAAGATGACCATTCTTTTGATAGAACATGACATGAAACTTGTGTCGGGAATATGCGAGCGTCTGACGGTACTTAACTTCGGCCGGATACTTGCCGAGGGATCTACATCGGAGGTACTTAACAATCCTGACGTTATCACGGCTTATCTTGGTGAATAGGAGGAAGATAAAATGGCAATGCTTGAAGTAAAGGACCTCCACGTTCACTACGGTGTAATAGAGGCCATAAAAGGAATTGATTTTGAAGTTAATAAAGGTGAAGTCATCGCGCTTATAGGTGCCAACGGTGCCGGTAAGACCACTATTTTGCATACCGTGAGCGGACTTATAGCTCCCACCAAAGGCAGTATCACCTTTGAAGGTGTAGATATTGTAAAGACACCGGGGCATAAGATAGTCGCCATGGGTATGGCACATGTACCGGAGGGCAGACGTGTCTTCCAGCAATTAAGCGTTTTGCAAAACCTTAAGATGGGTGCATACACCAGAAAAGACAAAAAAGAAATAGAAGACACACTTAACATGGTCTACGAGCGTTTCCCCCGTTTGGCGGAACGCAAGAATCAGATCGCAGGTACCCTCTCGGGCGGTGAACAGCAGATGTTGGCCATGGGACGTGCCCTTATGAGCAAGCCTTCCATCATCTTAATGGATGAGCCCTCAATGGGACTTTCTCCTATCTTTGTTAATGAAATATTTGATATAATAAAAGAGGTAAGTGCATCCGGAACCACAGTCTTGCTCGTTGAACAGAACGCCAAAAAGGCTTTGTCCATAGCTGACAGAGCATATGTGCTTGAGACCGGAAGCATCGTTCTTACCGGTGACGCCAAAGAGCTCATGAACAATGATGCCATCAAGAAGGCGTATTTGGGAGAATAGCCAGGAGGTTATATATGGACAGATTTGTTATCACTATTGCCAGACAGTACGGAAGCGGCGGCAAGACTATAGGTGAGATGCTCTCAAAGAAGCTCTCAGTGGAGTATTATGACAAGGATCTCATCGCCAAGGCATCCGAAGAAAGCGGCATCAATATCTCGCTTTTTGCCAACGCTGATGAAAAGAACAAAAGCCTTCTCTCCGGCCTTAGGAAAAAGCAATACGGTGCGGATGTGCTCTCTCCTTCCGACCCCAACTTTACTTCGGAAGAAAACCTCTACAATTATCAGGCCAAGATAATAAGAGAACTCGCGGACAAGGAATCCTGCATCATAATAGGTCGCGCCGCAGATCACATATTAAAAGGACGTGACAATGTACTCAGTGTATTTGTACATGCTCCGCATGACTTTCTGATGGAACAGGCAGCCAAGAAGCATTCGATGTCCGAAAAAGAGCTTGAGAAGTATATAGCCAAAATAGACAAAGAGCGCGCAGACTATTACAAGCGTCATACGGGTCATGAGTGGACCGACGCAAGAAACTATGACCTGTGCCTTGACAGTTCAAAGCTTGGATTTGAGCGCTGCACTGACGAGATCATCGCATATATGAACGTCAGATTCGGCAAGATGCAATAAGTGCATGATCATATTTAAAATATTAAATTATTCAGTCTTTTATGCATTTCAAATGCCCGTCCTTAAGGACGGGCATTCTATATCTTTTATGCTGTCAGTCATTCGATTCGAATATAAACAGACAGCCACCACAGCTTATCTGCGCCAAGTCGCCCTCTATCTCATTGCTTATCCCGAGTGAGGTATGTTTATCCAACGTAATGTGTTCTCCGCTGTATTTAAACCCACTTAAAGACACATCCGTCACAGTATCATCACAGGGAATAAGTGATACATATCGATATCCGTCCCTTTTGATCACTGCCTTTCCCTCTATAAGACGGATCCTGTTGTGTTCATCATGGATATATGCTTCTCTTCCGCCTTTGTGAAGCATCATAAGCAGGTTGATCGCACAAAATGTCTGATCAAGACGTGTCCCTGTAGCTCCTATGATATGAATCGTCCCGGGTGCCGTATCTATGGCACGCTTTATCGCATGTTCAAGATCGGTATCGTCCTTTTCGGGATATAACTTCTCAACTTCCTTGGAAGCATTACATATCTTCTTATACTCTGCTTTACTTACAGAATCAAAATCTCCAACGGAAAGATCCACTCTGTAACCGAGATCGGCAAGATACAGCGCTCCTCTGTCTGCCCCTATAAGGTATGCTTTACCAAGTATATCTTCGTATTTTGTCAAATCGCAGGTTCCGCCTGCCACTATCACCGTATCCTGCATATCTTCCACATAGCCTCGGTCTTTCTCTTAATCTTTGTGTTAATGCTCATATAACCCGTATCATATTCCCGTCATGTCAAAATCCGGGATATAATACGGATTGGCAGTCCGGCCTTCCTGAACATATGCGCATGTTATTCCAAGCCCGTCCGCATATCTTATAAGACTGCGGTAATCTCTGTCACTTACGATCCTGTCTATCTCGGGATAGTTCTTTAAGTGTCCGTTCGGAGTATACTGATTCATCAGACTGATATATATGCTGTCTCCGTATTTTTTATACAAATAAGCGGTTATCATCTTGGCTTGTATGAGCATACCCGGCATCAACAAATGTCTGACTATCACACCACTTTTTATGATACCTGCAGGATCAAATACACACTCAGGCTGCTGTCTGACCATCTCATCGATCGCCCTTTTCGCACATTCCGTGTAGCCCCCGGCATTACTGTATCTTATGGCATCCTCATCACGGATATACTTCATATCCGCAAGATATATATCTATAAGCCCTTCCATGCTCTTTATCACATCCTCATGAATATAGGAAGAAGTGTTAAGAATAAAAGGGATCTTAAGGCCGGATGCTTTGGCACTTGCGATCGTATATCTTATCACCGACAGATACATGTCTGCGGTCACCAGATTGATATTATTAGCACCGGCTTCCTGCAGTTCAAAATATATCTCAATGAGGCGCTCTTTTGACACCATTTTGCCGACATTGCCGCTGCTTATCTCCTTATTCTGGCAGAATACACAGCCCATGTTGCATCCGGTAAAAAAGACAGCGCCTGACCCGTTCACACCCGATATACACGGTTCCTCCCACATGTGCAACGCAGCTCTTGCCATCATCGGCTCATTGCCTGCATGGCAATACCCGGTCGTATTATCTCTGTCTACACCGCATTCTCTGGGACAGAGCCTGCAGCCGGCACTAAGTTCATTCATATCACCAATACTCATTTACATTTATCTGCCGCCGATGATCTTGGTCCATACTTACAGATCACGTACCGTATATTCATCCTTTTCGTACCCGTATCCATCGCCTGCATCCGTGTAATAACGATAGTGACACTCACCATCGCCAAATGAGTGGAATGTGACCTCACCCAGTTCATCTGTAGATAGTGCCGCTTCACACATAGGGATGACACTTCCCTCTTTTACAAACACAGGGATCTCATCAAGCCCTGCCGTGACATCCACAGTACTTCCGCCCTTGAAGCGAACACCTGTATACAGATCGTACCAGTCACATCCCTTGGGGAAATATACACTTCGTTTTGTATCCGGATGCTTGATCTGCACCCCGTCTTCGTCATAATACATCGGCTTAAGAACCGGACATACCATGAGCGAATCGCCAAACATATACTGATCCGTAATATCCCACGTATTGCGATCTGAAACATAATCGAAGGAAAGCCAGCGGATCATGGATGCATCATCGAGCCATACCTTACCGGCCTCGGAATAGATATAAGGCATAAGCTTATATCGAAGACGATTGGCCTTAAGTAAAGCATCATAGAATTCATCCTTAAAATTCCAGAGTTCTCTTCTAAAGTCGGTACCGTGCCCACGGAAAACAGGCAAAAAGCATCCGAGCTGATACCATCTGACAAACAGTTCGCAGTACGCCTTATCATCGACGGTATCATCATATCGGCCATTCCAGTACCACATCTCTCCCTGCTTTACAAAAAAGGCACCTATATCCATTGTCCAATAAGGCAGTCCGCTTGCGCTAAAATGCAGTCCCGCAGTAACCTGAGCCCTTAAGGTCTCCCAGCTTGCCGCAGTATCACCGGACCACATGATCGTCCCATAGCGCTGCTGCCCCGTATAAGCACTTCTGGTCAGATTGCATACTCTCTTTTCCTTATACTCCGGCGATTCCAAACTCTCACGTTCCATGCATGCGCGTTGGTTCTCATATATGCCCATTGCATGATAAAGCGGGAATGCGTTGCAATACTCATAAGGCATACGAAGCCCCGCCTCTTGACAATATTCCTCAAACAATCTCGAAGGCTCAGGTCTCTCAATGTGATTCCACTCCGGAGTGAAAGGCTCACTGCTGTCACACCACCACGCATCCGTTCCATAGGCAAAATGCCCTTTTTCAAGCTGGCTCCAGTACAGTTCTCTGGCTTCGCCACTTAGAGCATTATAGACATTGCTTGCGGGCAAAACCAGATCCCTCTCTGCAAATTCCCTGTGATCAGAAGTCTGCTCATCCATGGTGGGCCACAAAGAGATCATAAAACGTATATGTTCTTCATGGAGTTTTTCTATCATCTTATCCGGCGTGGGAAAACGATCCGGATCATAACTCTTCTGTCCCCACTCACCTTCGACCCAGCTGATCCAGTCAAGAACTATGCAATCCGTGCCGATACCAAACTCGCGGCTTTTCTTAGCTGTTTTGAGTATCTCTTCCTGCGTCTCATAACGCTCCTGTGACTGAATATAACCAAATGCCCATTTGGGGAGCATGACTGCTTTACCGGTGAGTAAACGGTAGTTACGGATAACCTGATTCATTCCACCGGTCATTATATAGTAATCAAGTTCACTGTCTGCTTCGACATAGACTGATGTCCCTTTTTCATCATCCCTAAAGATCATCGGGCTGTATGTATCGATAAGGATCCCGTATCCCTTGGTCGATACGACCATCGGAACGGCGATCTGGCGATTGGCCTGATGAATGTAGACAGTCCTGCCGCGAAGAGAACCTACGATCTGCTCATGCTGCCCGAATCCGTATAATGCCTCATCCGACAGATTGAGGGACATACGTATGTGATAACTCTTTCCCGTTGATATCTTAAGCGGCTCTTCGATCACTTCCTTTTTACCGTCAGCCGTCTGTATGGTCCGTGTCTTCTGCTTACCGTCAGCCAGACGATAGGTCTCGAATTCCTCGAATGTCCTGGGCGTATATGGGTCTTCAGCTAACAGTTTTTCGCCGTCACCGCTTTCATAACTGATCGCTCCGGTATGTCTGTTTAGGCGAACCGTCATTGCCCCCGTGGTGATGACATACGAATCAGCAACCTCAGAGAGATCGTATTTATCATTCAGATCATCGCATATTACCCCGGGACGCTCTTTAAGTGAAAAACTTTCAAGAGGCGTCACCGTAACGCGCATGATCTGCGGAGTCTTTACCTGGAGTCTTATCATCTCATGTTCCGATTTAAAGACCATTCCTTCATCAGTACGCGTGGCACTTATTATCTGCCTGCTCTTTGGCTTGATCGCTGTAAGCATATACCCCCTCCATATCTGTGCATTTCTTCAACACCTAATTGCAGGTGATCTCAAACTCTTCTTCTGCTGCTCCAAGGTCTTCAGCTTCCACCTTAAGACAACAGCTTCCCGCCTCATATCCCGCACGCAGGATCGCCATGGCACGTCCTCTGTATGTAACTGCCGAAGTATCCGTATAATCTTCCTCAGTGATGGGATTGGCAGAACCGAATCCCGCAAGTGCGCAAGCTCCGTCAACCTTTGCTTTAAGGGCTGCCTCTGCATCCGGCACCACATTCCCTTCATTGTCAACTATCTCTATCTCCACACAGATAAAATCATGACCGTCAGCAAGCGCCTCAGAGCGCTCAGGAAGTAGCTTAATGCCCGCAGGTACTCCCGTGGTCTTAAGTGTATCCCTGCTTAGTTCTTTTCCGTCCTGATAGCTTATGGCAACGACACTTCCCGGACTGTAGACTGTATCAAAGCGTACACTGTGTGGCAGCGGCTTATCAGTCAAAGTCTTTTTCCTTCCGATGCTATCTCCGTTTACCAGGACTTCCACCTCTTCAGCCTTGGTGAACACGACCAGTTCTATGGGCTTTCCCTCATATCCCTTATAGTTCCAGCATGAAAGCGCCGGTGTGAATCCCCACATGCTGATCAGTTCTCTTTTTCCATATGTATCAGGGTGCATGGAATACAGAAATGTCTTATCACTTCCCCATACTATACTTCTGTAAGCTCCCTGAGGAAGCATATGACCCGTGATATCAAAATCCGCATCATTCGCCGTTCTCCAAGGATAAGGCGAAGTCTCCTGAGGCATAAGATCCCACGAATATTTCGGAGCATTCGTATCATCCGGATCAAAATATGCCGCTTTTCCTATACCTGCTTCACCCAGATAATCCCATGCAGTCCATGTAAAATCACCTATGACGTATGGCAGTCTCTCCACCAGAGGCCAGCGGAAACCGATCTCCTTGGGGAAATTCTCCGATCCCAAAATGACTCTTTCAGGATATAACTCATGATCCTGTTCATAGAGATCTTCCATGTAGTTGTATCCGACCACATCCATGCCGTTTGTGAAAGGCTCCGTCCCCCTCTCCCATAATGTCGAAGCATGATCGTCAGCGGCATTCTGAGACTGGTTCTGTCCTTTTGCAAGCTCATCATCAAGTCCGCTCCAGAATGAACATATTCCGTTGCTTACAGGCCTTGTCCCGTCAAGGGATCTGATGGTCTGTGCAAGCATGGTCGATCTTGTATATCCTCCGCCGAGGCCTCCCCTTTCCGGAATCTCATTGCCGGTAGACCACATGATGACGGAAGGGTGAGTACGGTCTCTTTTTATAAAAGATGTCAGATCCCTCTCCCAGTCAGATGCAAAAAACTGGTTGTAATCTCCGCCGCGTTTGCCCATTGACCATGCATCAAAGGCTTCGTCAAAGACATACATTCCTATCCTGTCACAGGCCTCAATAAGTGCCGATGAAGGAGGATTGTGGGCGGTACGGATCGCATTAAATCCGACTTCCTTAAGTTTTCTTATCTTTCTTTCTTCGATCTTTGAAAGCGTCACCGCACCAAGTAAGCCGTTATCATGATGCAGGCATCCGCCTTTAAGCTTTACGCTCTTGCCGTTTATGCGAAGCCCGCGGATCGAATCTGCCGTGACGGTACGTATACCGAAAAGCGCCTCAGCCTCATCCGTCTTTTCCTGTTCTTCCGGCACAAAATGAGTCCTATATGCACCGATAGCCCTAACGGAAGTTTTAATACGATACAGATTGGGATGATCCGCATCCCAGAGCATGGGATCCTTTACATTAAGCGACATTCTCGCTGTCTCTGTCTTACCGGCGCATATCTGTATGACGCGCTCTGTTTTTGTAACGACAGCATCCGTTCCCTCTTTGCAGATCGTCACCGTAACCTGTGCAAGTCTGTTGCCAAGGCCTGAATTCTCTACCTCCACCTGCGCTTCCAAAAAAGCGTATCCATCTGACACTTCCTTCGTATATGCAAAGATACCGTCAGGCACTATATGTACCCACGGACCATGCAAAAGCTTTACCCCGCGGTACAGACCCGATCCCGTATACCATCTCGAATTGGGCTGCATGCTCGTATTGACATTTATCGTGATCCTGTTTTCCTG
>JAILKC010000035.1 GCA_024694055.1 Lachnospiraceae bacterium
CCCTCTACAACAGCTGTAAGGATAGTTGTTGAACCTGTAGGGGTAGGAACTCTCTGAGCAGCACCGATGAGCTTGCCGTTAAGCTCAGGGATAACAAGGCCGATAGCCTTAGCTGCACCTGTTGAGTTGGGAACGATGTTGCAAGCTGCTGCACGTGAACGTCTCTTGTCGCCCTTTCTCTGAGGACCGTCAAGAGTCATCTGATCACCTGTGTAAGCGTGAATTGTGCACATGATACCTGACTTGATTGTAGCAAGGTCGTTAAGAGCCTTAGCCATAGGTGCAAGACAGTTAGTTGTGCAAGATGCAGCTGAGATGATCTTGTCATCAGCTGTAAGTGACTGATGGTTAACGTTGTATACGATAGTAGGAAGGTCATTGCCGGCAGGAGCAGAGATGATAACGTGCTTAGCACCTGCATCGATATGAGCCTGAGCCTTGTCCTTGCTTGTGTAGAAACCTGTACACTCAAGTACAACGTCTACTCCGAGCTGTCCCCAAGGAAGGTTCTTAGCATCTGCTTCCTTATAGATGGTGATCTTCTTGCCGTCTACAGAGATTGAATCCTCACCGAATGTAACCTTGTCGCAAAGCTCGTAACGACCCTGTGTTGAGTCATACTTAAGAAGGTGAGCAAGCATCTCAGGGCTTGTAAGATCGTTGATTGCTACGATCTCAAATCCCTCTGCACCAAACATCTGTCTGAATGCAAGACGACCGATACGACCAAAACCGTTAATTGCTACTTTTACTGCCATTTTTATTTCCTCCTAAAAATGTGAAATTTATTTGTTCTGACTTCCCAAAAAACGCCGTAGTTATGTCAACTGCGCCATTCTCAGGCTTCGTCAAAATTTTATCAGCGACACTATTCTACTTGAATCCACGCAAAATTACAAGATGTAATTACATAAATTCCCGAGATTTTATCTAAGCCCCAATTATAGACTCTTTGCCACAATAGTTGGGTCATTGATTGCATTATCAAGCAATCGACTCAAAAAACCTGTATAACCCTTCCCTGTTGCCTTGGCTTTTTCCAATGTATCCGGAGATATACGAAGCGCTATAACCGGCTTAACATTTTGAGATCTACGTTTTTTTGCAATTACTGCCATCTCAGCATACTGTTCCATAGTAAGTTCAGGTGCATCATCATCAAAAACCACAGGCAAAGAAGAAGCGTTCTCTATCTCCCTAATCTGGGCCTCTGTTGGCTGTTGTCCTGATTTAATCACAGTACGAACCTTTTTTTCATTCCTCATAGTATATCTTCCTCTCTACAGATGTTGCCATACGTGCAGAAATCAATCGCACCATGCCATCCCTCATAGTATAAACAACAAACAATATTCCGTGTACACATCCAATAACAACATATCTGTCTTCATCCACACTATGCAACTTATCAAAATACTCTATCCTGTTTTCATCAGCGAAAATCAAGGCCGCCGTATCAAAACTAATACCGTGTTTTTTAATATTGTTATTATTCTTGTTATCGTCCCACTCAACAGCAATTCCATCAATCCTTTTTCTCATAAAAGTATAACTCAAAGTATTACTTTGGTCAATTATCCCACCTTTCTTTCTAAACTTGTGTTTTCACATTAAAATTGTTTGGGAATATCGGACAAACGTCCAAGAAATATGCATGCGTCTCACATGTGACGCTTCTGATGTGCATAGAGCATATCACGCATGCGCTCCACACGCAATATGTCGTTTTATACAAAAATCCAACCACTGATTTGTATGTATTCCATAAAAAAATGAGGGAGACTGACTTAGTCTCCCTCGTACTCTCGGCCTACTTAAAGCAAATCACTGTACGCGATAATACTCTTCTGTCCCGTCTTTCTTTGTTACATGAAGAATATTACTCATATGTCCAAATGAAGAAGCCGACGTCCCTTCAACAATATCTTCTTTAATCACATTAAAATCTTTGTCAATAAGGTCGTAGGTTTTACGATCATCCGAAACAAGCGAATAACCACTTGCAGTAAGATTAGATGCATCAACATATCTTGCGATTTCATTTCCTTCCTTATCCACAAATCCCCAGGATTCCTTGTTGTCCCAGGAGACAAAATATAAGTCAAAGTCAGTTTCATTTATATAAGAATACTTTGAAATATCAAAAGATGGCTTATTTTCGTCTACAAGCTTTGATCCGTCAATATCTTTTCCATTTATCCATTCTTTCTTCTCAATATCAAAGCCCCAGATCGGATCGCCACTATCAGCATCATGAAAAACAAGAAGCCTGTTATAAAGGTAAGTTACCCAATTCCCAGAAATATTATGATGGCCGTTCTTGCCTTCAACAAAATCATCTCCATCAATCTGGTTGCATTCACTGTCAAAAGCAATTATATCACATACTGCATTTTCATCATCTCCAACAGATTCACCGAAAACGACAATCATCACATCGCCAGCTGTAATAGCAGTCGCACATATTTCCCCATATGCAAAAGAATAGTCAGTATTCTCTAATGCATAATTTCCACACATTTTTTTCTCATCTTCCGTTCCATCCCATAAATATTTGTGTATACTGATATCCCCCAATATCATATTATCTTTCATATAATACGCTTGCGAAATCTGCACATTCCAAAGACCGTCATTCGCAATTTTAAACAGACTTTCACCACCTGACATCAATCCATCACTGAACAGATCATAATCCCACCTGGTAGTTATATCCTTTGGCCAATGGCTTGTATCCAATTTTTCAAATACAATCGGATTCCCTTCTGTTACGCCGCAATTCTTGCATGTCTTAGGGGCATCAAGAGTGGCCAGTTTCCATTCATGTCCGAGAGCCTCGCCTTCAGTCGCGCCACACACCTTACATGTCTTGGGAACAGAGCAGGTCGCCTCCTCCCATTCATGTTCTCCGACTTCACCCTCCGTAGCACCGCAGACAGAGCATGTCTTCGGTGTCTGGCAGTTCGCTGCTACCCATGTGTGATTCTGTGATTCCCACTCAAGGTATTCCTGCGCTGCAGCGATTTCCTTATTCCTGCTGACCTTATTGCCTACCAACAGACCGACTGCAAGAGCAGCCGCCGCACATACTCCTATCACGACATAAGGCAGTGCAGACTTCTTCCCCTCTGTCTTTTCCGCAGCTGGAGGAATATCTGACAAATTATTCGTCGAAGTGTTCGTCACATTTTTGTTTATATTCTCATCTATGTTCGTTGAATTTATATCATTCTCGTTCATTTTGCAATTCTCCATAATATTTTATATCCAAGAAAACCGTCCTCTTCAAAAAGCCATCACTCTGCTTTGGGAAAATAATAGTAGTTTACATACGTTGCCTGGTCATTACCATCTTCAAAACCGGCACAAAAATCATAATCTTTGTCTCCAAAAGACAGATAATATGACGTATACTTGGCCGTTTTCTCATTGCGCGAGCCATCTTCAAAATATGAGTAAGTACTCTCATACTGGCTTATTGACATGACACATTTACCAAGATTGGTTTTAACTATATATTTTTCATAATCATCCTTACTTTGGGATTCGTCTTTCATTCCCTTCTCAACCATTTCAGAGATCTTCATAATCGAATCCAATTCTTCAAAGGTCCCGCCTGTAAAGGGAAGCTTGGTGATTTTTGAAATATCATCCCGATCGGATGATGTGATTCCACCGGCCCTATGTGCAAAATAGAACTGATTGCATATTTTTTGACCTGATTCATTACCAAATTCATAAGAAATATTCCAGTAATCCTCCGAATTATTTGGATCAGATACGGCAGCTCTAATGCTTATTGACGGAATTACATTCACTTCATCAGGAACATCATCCAACGTATCAGTCACATATCTTTCTCCGTCATAATAAACATTTACATAGGAATTCGATTCATCCCGATATCTATAGAATGCATTGGCTTTTTTTCCGTTCCATTCTTGTCCCTCATTATTTATCTTAAAACCGGAATCCGAGTACTCCACCGTGTTGGGATTAATCCCAAGATTGTTTGCTACCTTAAAAAAATCGGAATCACCCATCTTAACATCAGCAACTTCCCAATCAAGATAATCCCAATCAAGGACAACCGTCTTATCATCTATATCAATCCCTCGATCTACAATGGTTTTATCGGACTTGACGGATCCTGCATCTTCTTTTGACACGATTCCCTTATCCTGTACATTTTCCCCGTTATCAGATATGCTCTCCACGTCAGTCGCAGTCTTATCTGCTTTAACTTCGTCTTTTGCTGCTTTTGCCTTAGCAGCCTCTATACTTTTTTGCGAGGCATTCTCCACCAGTTCCTTCGCCTGATCATACGAAGTGATCTCAAATCCTGCATGCGAGATCATCGGAATCCCGAATCCGATCCCAAAAGCAAGTGCGGTCGCTGCCGCTCCAATAATTATTGTCTTTGTGTTCATTCTCTCACTCTCCCTGTATCTTTTCATTCCGAAGATTAAACCAAATCTCCATAAACAAATACACCTGCCATGTCCCTATCACAGCGATGCTTCAGCGGCATCGATAGAATCGTATCCATATAGTTTCGCAGTATTGGATATTATGTTGCAGGCCAGATTCTCGCCCTTTTTAGCAAGCTCCGCTATGAACATGCCATATAGCGAAAGTGTCCGCTCCGAATATGTCCCCAGTTCTCCGCGAAGATATGTCTCGTAAGAGGTATCCCAAGGCTTATCGTCTGCGGTTCTAAGAGTTCGGGCATTGTCCGCAAGCTTTGGATACTTGGCCACAACATCCTCCATCATAGCGACCTGTATCGCAACGATCTGTTCTATAATTGCATCCTGCTCCTTGGTATGAGGCGGAAGCTTATCTTCTATCTTGGCATACTCTTCGGGAGATGTAGACTTCTCCATACGGCCGTACTTCTCGGTGATGAGATTCCACCCGCGCGCATTTGCTTCTTCAAAGTCCGCGATAAAGCTTAATAGCATCGTCTCATTCCATTCCAGGTACTGACTCTTACGCATGATATGGAATACCGGCCAATTGTTCTGGCAGTCTGCTCTTCCACCCTCATTCTGCACTTTATCAAATGCTTCCCATTCAAGTTTTATGATCCTCTCAACAAGTTCTGCCTTGTCAGGCACATGATCCACCTCAGGGCCATTTTCTTTCTGCTGCATATTATAATCTCCGCTAAACATTTTTCTGCCAACTGCTTCCAGATACCAGTTATCTTCATCCTCAGGCAAGGCACCGATCTCCTTGAGTGCCTCCAGTATGATCTGCGCAGCGATCTCTATGGTGCCGGTTATCCTTGCAAAGGGATCCGCCTCTGAGTCTGCTTCTGCCTTAACATCTATAGAATGCTCGGCCGATGCCTTGTACATGTCCTCATTATATATATCCGCAAGTGCCCTCATGATATCCACAATCTCAGGATGTATGGCAAGATCACCCGCCGCCCTTATAAGCCACTTATCATATGGAGCATACGTCCTGTTGATAAGGAAAAGGGTATGCAACATATTCTTCATATAATCCGACAGATACATATGCGCCGTTGCAAGGTCACCGCGCTTAAGAGTACGTGGCAGATTATACTGACCTGTCTGTCCGGTAAGAACAAGACTCACTCCGAGTTTTTGACGCCATGTCATTTCATCATAATACTGTGCAGCTTTATCCCTGACAGATGTTATGACACCTGTGTCATCTTTCCATATCTGTCCGTTGATCATCTTCGCATGTTCTGTCTCATATGAGGGATCATATGCGATATCTTCTATACAGATCACTCCTACACGGCTGCTTCCCTGTGCAGTAACAGTTCTCTTATATCCCATATATTCATCAGGCAGCGAATCATATGCTTTCTGAAGGTCTGCGCCTATCTTATCATATACTTCACGTGAGACAAGCATCATAAAACCCGGACCCCAGTCGTGGTCTCTTGATATCTCATCATCGAATCCGAAACAGTCAGAGCCGTCTCCGAACAATCCCACTGCGATCAGATCCTCATAAGCGCCAAACTTATCATGTATCATCGGCGCACCATATCGCTCATAATATGATCTGCATATATCAAGACCTTTGACCTCACTGCCTGTCATAGTCGCGATCTCAGAGTTATCCTCCGTAGCTGACGATCCCTCTGCTGCTTTAACAGTCTCCGCCTTACCCGTATTTAAGTCGCTACCTGTTTTTACCATGGAACGGGCTTCTGCAGCAGCCGATTCAAGCAAGCGCACATTGTCATTATCTCCCATGATGCGACGTACCATCGCCGCCGCCTTGTCATACCACTCGGCCGCCTTCTCATATTCGCCTTCCGCATAAGCAATGGCACCGCACACTGCACAGGCGCCACTGTAATGATAGTCTGTATTGCCACCCTTTTCGAATATCTTAAGAGCAGGCTCAATATTGGCCTTGGCCTCTTCAGTCTGTCCAAGTGATGCAAAAGACTGAGCGATATTGACATAGGTAGTCGCCACTTCCATCTCACGCCCCGGGATTTCCTTCACTATATACAGGGCATCCTGCAACGCCCCTATCGCAGCAAGATTATCACCCATCTCCTGATAAAGCAGGGATTTGTTGTTATAAAGTCCGGCCCAGAGATAATCGCCGTCTGCAAGCAGTCTGTGATAGACCTCCTCACACTGCTTAAATTCCGACAGCGAATCCTCATATGCGCCTGCTGCCCTGTCAAAATTGGCAATATTAAGAAGCGATGTCGCATAGTTCATCGTGCCCTTCTGCCCGTAGCGATCAAGCGCGCCAAGAAGCTCTGTCTTGACCTCCCGTCCTTTGTCAAACTGCGTGCTGTCACGAAAGAATCCTATAAGCTCATTAAGGAGAGGGACGTATATCTCAAATACATCCTTCTCCTTAGCCTCTGCGATCTTATCTCTTAAGTATCCCTCTGTCTCCGGATACTTAAGTGCATCCAATTCCTCATATATTTTATTGATATCCATTAAGATCCCTCACGATAACTTCTTATACTCCGCAATACGGTTCTCGATTATGCTGTAGTACTTAAATCCACATTCCTTAAGCGCTTCCTCCGCTTTATCAAAATCCGAACCTATCCCTGCCGGAGAATGAGCATCCGAACCGATCGTGATGATCTCACCGCCAAGTTCTTTATATCTCCTTAGCACATCAAGTGTAGGGTGGAATGAACGCAATCCCTTACGCAATCCGGCGGTATTGATCTCGATTCCTTTTTCATGTTCTATAACGAACTTAAGTATCCTGTCTATCGTATCTTTATACTGCTCATATCTGTAATCATTGTCCTTGTTCGGACCGTACCTGACTATATAATCAAGGTGTCCCAGTATGTCAAAATTCTCAAACTTAGTGATATTTTCATATATCTGCTCAAAATAGCGTCCATATGCCTCTAGCTCACTCTTACCCTCATAATACTTTGGATAATACGGATCCATACCGTCCACGACATGAATACTTGCAATTATCATGTCGAATTCGTGACTCTTGGCATAGATGGCATTGGCCCTTACTTCAGAGAGCTGCATACCGATCTCCACACCAAAACATACTCTTATCTTATCCTCATACTTGGCCCTTAATGTAAGAAGTTCATACAGATATGCATCAGTATTAAGATCAAACGCTCCCGGTTGTAAGTCTTCCGCTGCCTGCTCATACGGATATCCTATATCCATATGCTCCGTAAAGCATATATGCTTCATGCCTTTATCGATCGCTGCAAGCACCATGTTCTCCATGGTATCCTTGCCGTCTCCCGAATATGTACTGTGCATGTGCTGGTCACTGTATATTGCCATTTACTTTTCCTTTCTTCTTTCGATATACCGCAACGGACACGATGATAACAATGAGCACTGCTGCCGCAGCAGCTGCCACTATATATATCCATTCCGGAATCGATTGTTCCACTATAAGCAGTTCGACAGTGTTACCCTTAACCGCAAATAGCTTATACATTCCCATATCATCTGCAGATACTTTATCAAAATTCTGTCCGTCACCTGCATATATCTCGTATCGCTTAAGAGCGGCAGGCACCTGTATCCTGATCGTATGAGTATCGGCTCCGTCATCCGGGATCTCTATCTTCCAGTGCTCATACGCTCCCGGATATTCAGTGTCAAATTCGGTCTCAAGTGTCTGATCATCTCTGAATGCTCCGTCTGCCAGTATGGCCGACTGACCGTTCTCTCGTAACTCTCTGCCCGCTATCGTGGTATAATATCCTGTCTGCTTACCTTCTATCTCAATATCACTTCGGATATCATCTACAGTATCCGTCTCCCATTTGACATAGCAGCCGTCCTTAACTTCAGGCACGGGATATTCATCATATCCTATGCTGCCTTCGTACTGTACATATGCACGGCCTGCTTCCTTCTCATCTTCCGTCAAAAATGTGACGACTAACTTGCCGAATTCATCAGGAACTCCATCCATTGCCACAAGTTCATCATAGGCAACAGGCTTTGCCATAGCCTCATAGCTTGCCCTGTCTATACCTCCGAGACTCTCGCTGTAAAAGAAGTTATCATGTATATTATACTCATCACTTACTTCTCCCGCAACAGCCCCTGCATATTCCTTGCTTTCACTTATGGAAGGCATACTGCAGCAATCCGACATGTTGTGTGCATATCCTGCTATACCGCCTATGTATTTTTCACCCGATAAGATACATTTACTGTAGCTTTCTCTTATATCCGACAGACTGCTTCCGGCGATCCCGCCCACATAGTCACCGGATGCGCTCTTTACTCTTCCGTAATTCTCGCACCCGAGTATGATGCCCATCTCCTGCAGTCCGGTCATTCCGCCGGCATAGCTCTTTCCACCCATGATCCTGCCGTTATTGACATCATTCCTTAAGATACACATGGTCTTGTATACCGAGCCGGCCTTGGAATCACTTATTCCCGTGCGATCGCTTTCTAAATCAAAATCGTATTCTATCGCCATGGTACCGCATATTCCGGCAGTATCTATATCTCCTTCTATCCTTCCGTTATTGGTGCAGTCGGCGATAACCCCGTCCTTTGATACTTCCGCTACCGAGATTGATTCATCTTCATATATATCCGATACATCTGCATCCAATGCTCCGTCAAGTGCGTCCGTAAATAACAGCATAACTGTATTAAAGCTGTCATTGACTTTTTTCATATCCTCAGTCAGTACGTCCGAAGAAGTATTCATTTCTCCGTTCAACTGGCCCATATTGTCTGATACACCCTGCAAGGCGGTAATAAAAGCATTGGTCTTATTCCTGTATTCATCTCCAAGAGAAGGCAGAGTGATATCATCTCTTCCGCTTAAGTTGGAAGCGATCCCCTTTAGCGAATTTGACGCGGACGCAAGTTCACCCGACGCAACAGATAAAGAATTCATTGCTGCCTTGGTGGAATCGGTGGCATCGTTTGTCATCTCCTTTTCATGAGCCGCAACGATCTGCGTTATTATCTTGGCATCGTTTTCTATATCAACCGCATAGTTTGAATATCTTGTATTGGCATATGCAGTAGCCGAATTGCCCGCACTGTCCGTAGCATCAGCCACAAGTGCCGTTTCATATGCTCCCTGTCCTTCAGAACCTGCCATAGGGAAATCAGAGCCATCCCCATGTCTGACATAGCTTATATCATTACTGTACGCTGTATAATCCACTGAGTTCGGCCATGTATTAGTATCCGCATCATCATATATCTTATTGCCGTTAGCATCATATGCGATGATATCCATGGCACTTAAGCCTACCGAAGCGTCATAATAAGATCTACCCGTATCTCTTCTGTATGCATCCAGGTATCTGTAATAATACCTTGAATATACCTCTTTGTAGTAACCATTGTATCTTTCCGAATTATCCTTGATCCTCTGCTTTGCGGCATCATATCTGCTCTTTTCTTCTTCTGACATGTAATTGTAGATATTGGCAGCATCAGCCGCATCGGAAAGAGATGAAGCCGCATTGCTCACATCCGTCGCCGCATTTTTGCTCTGCTCTATTGCGCCGTCCTTTTTTCCTGCTTCATCTACGGCATAATCCAGGCGATCCATCACATCACCGGCTGCACCTGTAAGTCCGTTGGCCCAGTTGATTGTCTGTCCCGCCAGATAATTCATGCTGCTTAATGCATCATCCGTGAACTTCTGTACAAGATTTAACCTGTCTGTTATGACATCAGACTGGTCAGCGGAATCTGACAGCGTATCATCTATCATATCGTGAAGTTCATTGATATTGTCGGTAAGTTTCGTGACTATATCTTCCGTCAGATCAAAAGATATATATGGCTCAGCCTGACCGGCTATACCCGCTACATCCTTACGGCCAAGCACTGTGGCTTTGTTGGTACACCCATGAACAAATCCGCTCTGTCTGCCGACTATTCCGCCCACATTGTATCCCACGTGTTCATAGCCTATATTGCCATTATTATCGCAGAATTCTATTACACCTGAAGAAAAGCCCGCGATTCCTCCACAGTCTATGGTACTGTTGGCAGCATTTATCTCCTTGGCCTCCTTGCTCTCTCCTTTGATATCCAGAATGCCGCTTAAATATTTGTCTACATTGATATCCTCAAAGCTCACGGCCCTGTCTTCATTGGTGGTATTGATCTTTGCCTCATTGCCGCATCTGTATATGCCACCGGCATTGGCTCCGGCGATCCCGCCGGTATAGTGCTGCCCGGTTATAACACCGTATGAAGTACAATCGGCAATGATACCGGTAGCCTCGTTATAACCGGTGATGCCTCCTATATAATCACTGCCCTTAACTATGCCTATATACTTACAATTCTGTATCGTGCCATAATTGTCACCGACTATTCCGCCCAATACCATCTGCTTGTCATTGGGAGAGATATTGCCGCCTACCGTAAGGTTTTTGACAACCGCATCAGAAGATGTCCTGCTTATGAATCCTCCGAAGCTCACCCCTTCTTTGAATATGACTCCGTCGATCTTATGGCCGCATCCGTCAAAGATGCCCGTAAATACCGGTATTGGCTCATACCCGGTTCCGGCTAACATGATATCATCACAAAGCACCACATACTTATCGGATGAATAGCTGTCCAGACGACAGTCCTCAGCAAGCTTTATCATATCCTCTGCCGTATGTATCTCTATTCTGGTATAAGCCGATGCTTCTGTTTCTTCTGTTTCTTCTGTTTCTTCTGTATCCTCCGTAACTTCCTTTTGCCCTGACAGAGTCACCGCAGCATATACATTTACGGAAGGAGAAAAAAGCATCACTGTCATAACGATTCCAAGTATTCCCGAAATAATACGGATAAGCGTCTTATTCATTCTCAGACACCTCCTTACCTATCTCTGCTTCATCAGTAATCTCTCTTACTTCGCCGCGCTCTATATATGCAGAGATCTCTCCTCTTACTATTCCCTTCATATAACCGGTAAATACTCCGTCTATACGGCCTCTGACAAGTCCGTCGACTGCATTTATTCCCGCAAGTTCTCTCTGTCTTATCGGCATGTTCATGACAAATGCCGTATGGGCGATCACTTTGTCTCCGACGATCAGTATCTGCGGCAATACAAACATCGTGATGAATATGGATATGATCGTTCCACGTCCGAGTGTCTGCCCGATATTATAGATAGCTACATCCGATGTAAGCATGCCTATGGTAATACCCGCACATGCAAGCATGGGCCCCGACGTGATTATTGTAGGGAAAGACAGATTCATGGTATCTATGATAGCTTCTTTTCTGTCCATATATCCTCTCAGTTCCGTGTAGCGGCTTGCTATGACAATGGCATAATCGATGTTGGCGCCCATCTGGATTGAACTGACTATCAGATATCCCAAGAAGAATATATTCTGGTCCATCAGCGTCGAGAAAGAGAAATTGATCCATA
>JAILKC010000058.1 GCA_024694055.1 Lachnospiraceae bacterium
TGATATTCATATCTTGCCTTTTGAAGAGGTGAAAGATTCATTATTGTTCTCCTTTTCTGTATATTGTTATGATAAATCACCCACGAGGTGGACGGTTTTCTATAGGATTATAGCACGATATACTGATGTATGCTATGTTTATTTGGGTTTAGTAAAAGTTTAGTAAATTTTCGTAAAATGCATATTTTTGACTTTACATTTTCTCGTAAGTGTTATAGACTACTATAAAGAAAAGCTGCGAAAGCGGTATGTGCATATTGGTATGGATTGCCGACGGAGGTAAGTATGGCGTTACAGGAGACGTTACAGAGAAGTGTTATAGAAGATCATATGGAAGAAGAACTTCTGCACCTTGCAGACGAAATGTATGGCAAGAAGATTGAGGACTGCTCGGACTTTGAGACATACATGTGCGTTCAGGAACTGACCAAGGAACTTTCGAGATCCACGACAGAGATAGCGGGTGCAAAGAAGGTATATTATATATCGATGGAATTCCTTATAGGAAGGCTTTTGTCCAATAACCTGTTAAATCTTGGAATGTATGACAGGGTCAAGGAGATCCTTGCTAAGCACGGCAAGGATATCGCAGTGATAGAAGAGGCTGAGCCGGAGCCTTCACTCGGTAACGGCGGACTTGGAAGACTTGCTGCATGTTTCCTTGACAGTATTGCGACTTTGGGACTTCCCGGAGACGGAATCGGTCTTAATTATCACATGGGTCTTTTCAAGCAGGAATTTAAGGATAAGAAGCAGTATGCTGTCAAGAATGAATGGATAGAGAAGCACAGCTGGCTTCGTAAGAGAGACATTGCTTTTACCGTAGAATTCGGTGACAGGAAGCTTCGCTCGAGACTCTATGATATAGATGTTGTTGGATATGACAACGGTGTCAACAAGCTGCATCTTTTTGATGTTGAATCTGTGGATGAGAGCATCATAAAAGAGGGTATAGATTTTGACAAGGAGAGCATAGACAAGAACCTCACACTTTTCCTGTATCCGGATGATTCGGATGAGGCGGGCAATCTCCTTCGTATATATCAGGAATACTTCATGTGCTCGAATGCCGCACAGCTGATACTGTGGGAACTTAAGGAACGTCATTACGATCTGCGCAGGATGTATGACCACTGTGTGATCCAGATCAATGACACGCATCCTTCGATGGTGATACCCGAACTTATCAGGATACTTGTCAATGACAAGGCATTTACGATGGATGAGGCTATAGAAGTCGTATCCAAGACCTGTGCATATACCAATCACACGATACTTGCGGAGGCACTTGAGAAGTGGCCCATGGAGTATCTTAAGAAGGTAGTGCCAAAGCTCGTACCGATCATCGAGGAACTTGATAAGAAGGTCAAGGAAAAATATAAGGATAAGAGTGTGCATATCATAGATAAAGATAACAGAGTGCACATGGCTCATATGGATATCCATTACGGCTTCTCCATCAACGGCGTGGCTGCCATTCACACTGATATCCTTAAGAATACCGAGCTTAACAACTTCTACAAGATCTATCCGGAGAAGTTCAACAATAAGACCAACGGTATCACTTTCAGAAGGTGGCTTCAGAGCTGCAACAGAGAGCTTGATACACTTATAAGCGGTACGATCGGCACAGGCTATCGTAAGAATGCGAAAGAACTTGAAAGGCTCCTTGGTTTCATGGGCGATGCTGCCTTTATGAGCAAGCTTCAGGCCATCAAGGATGAGAATAAGAGAAAACTTGCTGCCTATATCAAGGATAAGGAAGGCGTCGAGATCAATCCCGCATCGATATATGATATACAGATCAAGAGACTGCATGAGTATAAGCGTCAGCAGCTTAATGCGCTCTATATCATCCATAAGTATCTGGAGATCAAGGGAGGTAAGAAGCCGACCACTCCGATCACATTCATGTTCGGAGCCAAGGCAGCACCCGCATATATCATCGCTCAGGATATCATCCACCTGTTGCTTTGCCTTCAGGATATCATCAATAATGATCCTGACGCGAGCCCATACATGAAGGTTGTCATGGTGGAGAATTACAATGTAAGTTATGCCGAGAAGCTTGTTACTGCAGCGGACATCTCTGAACAGATATCACTTGCAAGTAAGGAAGCATCGGGAACGGGCAATATGAAGCTTATGTTAAACGGTGCCGTTACTTTGGGTACATCCGACGGTGCCAATGTCGAGATACATGAGCTTGTAGGCGATGACAATATCTATATCTTTGGTGAGAAGTCGGATGCGGTCATCAAGCACTATGAGAAGGCCGATTATGTAGCCGCCGATTTCTACAAGAAGGTTCCGGCGATCAAAGAAGCTGTCGACTTCATCACATGCAAGCAGATGCTTAAGACCGGTTCCAAGGAGAATCTTGAGCGCCTTAAGAAGGAACTCATAGGCAAAGACTGGTTCATGACTCTTCTTGATTTTGAAGACTATGTGGCGACCAAGGACAGAATGCTTGCCGATTATGAGGACAGAGTAAAGTGGCAGAAGATGATGCTTGTCAACATCGCCAAGGCCGGATATTTCTCTTCAGACAGGACCATCGAAGATTATGACCGCGATATCTGGCATCTCCGTGAACAGGTAAAGTGATATGGTTTTATAAAACAGACAGTGCCGCCGGATCACACCCCGGCGGCATTTATATTTGCCTGAAAACAGTTGTTAAACACCCTCGCGTGGTGATATAATGTAATTTGCAGGTATATGCGAGTGGAGGAGGAAGTGTATGACATACGAGGAGATAGTTGACATCGCCAGATCCATATTTGAGAATGCCGACGCGAGGATGATATTTGATCACATTGCAATCCAGGTCAATGTACACGGCGAAGGATCCGGTGTATTTTATATGGAAGTTGCTGACAGGAATATCTGTATTGAACCGTATGATTATTATGACAGAGACGGTATGGTAGATACAGACGGTCAGACCATACTTGATATATGCAACGGAGTTATCACGCTTGATGAGGCTATGGAGAGCGGTCGTTTAATTCTGTATGGCAATGACGAGAAGCTTGCCAAGTTAAGAGAGATCAAGTACCGCAATAAGCGCCTCAAGGTCAATCAGAAACTTGTGAGCAAGCCTATGAGCAAATTGGTGAGAAAGCCTTCTACCAGAAGCGCTCAGACCGGAAGCACTCAGACCGGAAGCACTGCGACCGCCAAGAAGAAGGCGGCGACTCCCAAGAGCAAGGATAAGGAATAAGATAAGATGGCTGACGAGAAACGATTTGCCATATTGATAGATGCGGACAATATCGCTCCGAAGTATATCAACAGTATACTTAACGAGATATCAGATAAGGGCACGATCACATATAAGAGGGTATATTGCGACTGGACGGGACAGGCAGCGAGCGGCTGGAAGAAGGTGCTGCTTAAGCACAGCCTTACTCCCATTCAGCAGTACAGTTATACATACGGCAAAAATGCCACGGATTCGGCTATGATCATTGATGCCATGGACATACTCTATGGTGGTGAAGTAGACGGATTTGCACTGTGCTCTTCCGACAGTGATTTTACGAGATTGGCAGCGAGGCTTCGCGAGGCGGGTAAGACAGTCATAGGACTGGGAGAGTCTAAGACCCCGTCTCCTTTTTGTGCCGCCTGCAATGAGTTCAAGTTCTTGGACAGGATCATCGATGACGATGATGAGGATGATGTAAAGGACAGCAAGCAGGTCAAAGCGTCCGGCAAGAAGTCTGATGGCAAGGCCGGTGCGAAGCAGACATCCAAGGGTAAGAAAGAAGACAAGGATGATGAGACTTCGGTTACCCCGCTTGATAAGATTGCGGCGGCCCTTAAGGACATCATTTTGGCCAACAGCAATGAAAGCAACGGCATAGACATGGGTGAGCTCGGCAGCAGACTGCAGAAGAGATACCCTGATTTTGATACACGTAACTACGGATATTCCAAGTTTTCCATATTCTTAAAGAAGTTTGATTTCCTTACAATGGAGCATATAGGCACATCCATTAATGTCATGCTCAATGTTCCTACGGCTGATGCAGGTATCGAATCAAGGATCATAGAGATGGTTCGCAGCCATGGCGATAAAGGTATCAACTTAGGATCACTCAGTTCTGATATCAAGAATGAATTCCCGGAGTTTAATCCCAAGGAATACGGCTATTCGAAGTTTGAACAGTACATCAGAAGCATTGATGCACTCGATGTGAAAAACAGTACGCCTCTTAATAAGAAGGTGTATATAAAATAGGGGAGAGTTTTTCAGATGATCAAGCTCAATTATAAAAGGACATTTATCGTGGGGTTGGCGTTTATGTCCATCTGCGCCTTCTGGCAGTTGTATGACAATGTGGTTCCGCTCATATTGAAGAATACATTTCATATGTCCGACACGTGGTCGGGAGTCATCATGGCTTTGGACAATGTGATCGCACTCTTTTTACTTCCCGTTTTGGGGGCTTTATCAGACAAAAAGAATACGAAGATCGGCAAGCGTATGCCTTTTATCATTTCAGGTACTGCCATGGCGGTGATATTCATGGTGGTATTGCCGGTATTTGACAACGGATATTATAAGGATCCTTCGACAGTCTATCTGGTGGGATTCCTTGCCGTACTCGGACTTTTGCTCATATCGATGGCGCTTTACAGATCGCCGGCCGTAGCGCTGATGCCTGATGTTACGCCCAAGCCTTTAAGGAGCAAGGGCAACGCGATCATCAATCTCATGGGATCCGTAGGCGGCATACTGTACCTGATCATATCATCGCTTATGTTCAGGCAGAAAAATGTGAGATATGACTATCAGGCCATATTTATCATAGTGGCCGTTATCATGGTGGTATCGGTTGCAGCGCTTTTTATGCTGGTCAATGAACCTCAGTGCGCGAAGGAAGTGGAAGAGTATGAAGCGGCTCATCCCGAGGATATCTTAGAAGTGAAGGATGAGGAGCATCATACCACATATCTTCCCCGCGAAGTTAAGAGAAGCCTGATCTTCATACTTTTATCGATCGCCTTATGGTTTGCGGGATACAATGCTGTCACTACCGCTTTTTCCAAATATGCGATACTTGAGTGGGACATGAGCCTTGGTTCAGCCAATCTGTGCATCACGATAGCGATGGCGGTGGCGATCGTATCTTACATTCCCATCGGTGAGGTCGCATCAAGGGTAGGACGCAAGAAGTCGATCATATTCGGCGTGATACTGCTGTCTGCATGTTTCCTGGCGGGATTCATACTTAATTATGTGCTGGACGGCTTTTCGCCCGTACTTATAGTGGTATTCAGTCTGATAGGTATTGCCTGGGCTACGATCAACGTGAATTCTCTGCCCATGGTAGTAGAGATGTGCAGAGGCTCGGATGTCGGCAAATATACAGGATATTATTACACCTGTTCGATGGCCGCACAGATCATTACTCCCATACTCTCGGGAGCATTGCTTGAACACGTGGGATACTGGACGCTCTTCCCATACGGCTCGTTTTTCGTGTTCCTTGCACTTATCACCATGCTTCAGGTTAAGCACGGAGACAACAAGCCCGTTCTGCCGAAGGATAAGCTCGAGATGCTTGATGTGGATGATTAAAAAAGGAGGACGACTGACATACAGTCGGCTTTAAGATGTTATTTTTGTTTTGTGTTTCTATAGTGGCTCTTTTATTCTTTGGAATGCTGTATGCGATAGCACCCAATCATTCCAGAGATTATTCGGATTTCAAGGGGCGCATGTACGCCCATAGAGGACTGCACCAGCCCGGTGTTCCCGAGAACAGTATGGCGGCTTTTAAGTTGGCTGTTGAGGGCGGATACGGAGTGGAACTGGATGTGCAGTTTACCAAAGATCATCACATAGTGGTCTTTCACGATGCCAACCTTAAGAGAATGTGCGGAGTGAACAAGAGGGTAAGAGACTGTACGTATGAAGAACTGCAGGGTTACAGGCTGCAGGATACGGATCAGACGATCCCGCTTTTTACCGACGTTTTGGAAGTGCTTGGTGAGACCACGCTTATCTGTGAGATCAAGAATCATAACGGTAATCGCAACAACAGACTGTGCAGAGAGACTTATGAGGCTCTTTGCAGATATAAGGGCAAGTATTGTATAGAATCATTCTCGCCTTTTTTGGTGGGATGGTTTAGGAACAATCATCCCGAGGTAATAAGAGGACAGCTCTCATGTGCCATGAAAGATGAGGGCGGACTCGGATATGTGGCGCGACTTGCGCTTTCTCAGCTTTTCATCAACTGCATATCCAGACCGGACTTTATAGCCTACAGACATCAGGATTACAGACAGCCCGGATTCTACATATGCTCCAAGCTGTATCATCCGCTTTTGGTAGCATGGACTGCCAGAGGCAATGAGGAGCAGAACGAGGCTTGGAAGAGGTTTGACGCCGTCATTTTTGAACTGTATGCGAACCCTCATCCGGTCGAATAACAGGGCGATGCAGGGGCGAGTGAGGACTTGCAATAAAGAGGCTATCAAGGTATAATTCTCATTGGAATACAGAGATTACAGGTTTGACAGATGAATGATATATCCCATGCCGAGTTCAGGCGCAGGCGGGTCAGACGACTTAAGAGGATCATAGTCACGGCCTTCTTTATCTTTATGACCATACCACTTGCGCTGGCTATTTGGCTCGGATGCAGGCTGTACACTACGAGCAACGAACTTGCTGAGATCACGGCGCAGTACATGGTGCAGTTAAGTATCACCGATGAGCTCAATGACACATTGGACGAGCGCAGTGCCGAGGCGGATGAGCTTAAGGATAAGCTTAATGAAGCTTATGACCGCATGGCCGAGATGGAGGCAGACAATGAAGGCAGTGATGTGCAGGATGTTCGGGACATCGGGGATTTTAAGGACGACGGCATCAGACATGTCTATCTGACATTTGATGACGGCCCCAGCATATATACGGGCAAGATCCTTGATATACTGGATAAATACGGCGTTAAGGCCACATTTTTCGTGACGGGCGAAGAGGCCGAGACCAATCCCGAGCGCTACCGCGCAATAGTGGAACGAGGGCACAGCATAGGCATGCACTCCTTCACACACGTGTACAGTGATGTATATAAGAACAAAGATAACTTTATAAAGGATTTCAATAAGATCCGCGATTATATAAGCGAGACGACGGGTGTCACACCCGAGATATACAGATTTCCCGGAGGCAGCAGCAATACAGTGTCCGCTACGGACATGGATGAGCTCTGCGACTATCTGACAGATGAAGGTATCGTATATTTTGACTGGAACATCTCCAGCGGAGATGCCTCGCATTATCCACTGTCAGCAGACAGGATCAAGCGTAACTGCCTTAAGAATGTGGCGAATTTTGACAATGCGGTCATCCTGATGCATGACGTTTCCACCAAGGGGACCACGGTGGAAGCACTTCCCGGTATCATCGAAGGTATCCTCGATATGGAAGATACGGAGATACTGCCTATTACCAAAGACACAGTTCCTATTCAGCATAGAAAGAGTAAGGAGATAGAATAATGGGATTTTTTCAAGAACTGAAAGAGGATTTATCACAGGCTGTTAATGAGCTCGTACCCGAAGAGGGAGAGGCGGCCGTAGCAGAGGCACAGACAGTTGAGCCTGCTACTGAAGAGAGCGAGCCTTCACTGTCCGAAGAGGACATCTTCGCAGCTGCAGAGGCTTCAATGGGTATCGAGCATACCGATGATGTGACCGAGATGATCGCTGCATCAGAAGAGATGGACAAGGCGCTTAATGAGTACAATGCAGTACTTGAGTCTACGCCTGCAAGAGTGATCACCCCTCCCAAGTCCAAGGGTGAGCCTAAGGTAGAGCCTGACTTCGTGAGTGATGAGGTCGCTACCATCACCAAGATGATGACAGTCAACGGTGACATATTATCCAGCGGTTCTTTGGATCTTATCGGTGCCGTGAACGGCAATATCAAAGTCAAGGGAAAGCTCAATGTTACAGGAAGCATTGTAGGTAATTCCGAGGCTGCTGAAGTATATGCCCAGGATGCCACGATCGCAGGTGATGTAACCAGCACAGGCAGCGTCAAGGTTGGCAGCAATACGGTTATCAGGGGCAATATCTTTGCGACAAGCGCTGTTATCGCAGGTGCCGTTAAGGGCGATATAGATGTACATGGTCCGGTTATACTTGATTCTACCGCAATAGTCATGGGAAATATCAAGTCCAAGGCTGTACAGATCAATAACGGTGCTGCAATAGAGGGTATGTGCTCACAGTGCTATGCTGATGTCAGCCCTTCTAATTTCTTCAAGGATTAAGATTGACTCTTATATGAGGTATATATGAAGAGAATATTACTGAAACTAAGCGGAGAGGCTTTGGCCGGAGACAAGCATACAGGCTTTGATGATGAAGTCATCACCGGCGTGGCAAAGCAGGTCAAGTCCATCATAGACGAGGGCGTGGAAGTAGGAATAGTCATCGGCGGAGGCAATTTCTGGAGAGGCCGCAGTTCTGAGAATATTGACCGTACCAAGGCCGATCAGATCGGAATGTTGGCTACCGTCATGAACTGCATCTATGTATCGGAGATATTCAGAAGCGAGGGTATGATGACCAATATACTTACTCCTTTTGAATGCGGTTCTTTTACCAAGCTCTTTTCCAAGGACAGAGCCAATAAGTATTTCTCAAAAGGAATGGTCGTATTCTTTGCGGGCGGCACGGGTCATCCGTACTTCTCCACAGATACCGGCGTAGTGTTAAGAGCCATTGAAGTGGATGCCGACGGAATACTTTTGGCCAAGGCCATAGACGGAGTATATGACAGCGATCCGAGGACCAATCCGAATGCCAAGAGACTTGATGAGATATCTCTTGATGAAGTGGTAGCAAACAATCTTCAGGTGGTTGATCTTACTGCTTCCATAATGGCAAGAGAGAATAAGATGCCGATGTGGGTATTTGCTCTTAATGATGAAGACAGCATTGTGAACGTACTTCACGGCAAGGGAAGATTCACAAAGGTTACGGTCTAGGCCGGACAGAATTGGAGGGTATAGGATTTTATGGATGAAAGAATAAAGACATACAGTGACAAGATGCAGAAGGCTTTTGATTTCCTTACGGCAGATTATCAGACGATCAGAGCCGGAAGAGCCAATCCGCATGTGCTTGACAAGATCAAGGTGGATTATTACGGAACACCGACTCCGTTACAGCAGGTCGGCAACATCTCGGTTCCTGAGGCCCGCATGATACAGATAGCACCCTGGGAGAAGAATCTTGTGAAGGATATAGAGAAGGCGATACTTGCATCTGATATAGGTATCACACCATCCAATGACGGGTCGGTTATAAGACTCGTATTCCCCGAGCTTACCGAGGAGAGACGTAAGGATCTTTCCAAGGAAGTCAAGAAGAAGGGCGAAGATGCCAAGGTAGCCGTTCGTAATATCAGAAGAGACGGTAATGACGCGTTTAAGAAGCTTTCCGGCGGGGAAGTATCTGAGGATGAGATCAAGGATCTTGAAGATCAGCTTCAGAAGATGACTGATAAGTTCATCAAGGACATTGATGCAGCCATCGATGAAAAGACAAAAGAGATAATGACCGTTTAATATAACGGCAGCAGCATAAGAGAGGGGCGACGCTTATATAAGTGTGGCACCTCTATGCATTTTCAGGGGTAATATGGAAAAAGAGAAAGCATTGAATATACCGAATCACGTAGCCATTATCTTGGACGGCAACGGACGCTGGGCCAAAAAGCGCGGACTTCCGCGTTCGGCCGGTCATGTTCAGGGTGCCAAGGTGGTCGAGGACATGTGTGAGATCGCATGGAATAAGGGAATACATTATCTGACGGTCTATGCATTCTCCACAGAGAACTGGAACAGGCCGGATGATGAAGTAAAGGCTTTAATGAAACTCCTTCGCAATTACATGACGGGAGCCAAGAAACGCGCGAACAAGAACAATATGTGCGTAAGGGTGATAGGTGACAAGACTTATCTTGAAGAGGATCTTCAGGAATCCATCGCAGATCTTGAGAAGGCTACTGCAGCCAATACGGGACTTCATTTTCAGATAGCGATCAATTACGGCGGCAGAGATGAGATAAGAAGGGCTGCTCTTAAGCTTGCGGCAGATGTGGCAGAAGGCAGGCTTGACCCCGCCGCCATTGATGAGTCGAGTATAGATGAGAGGCTTGACACGGCAGGGCTTCCGGATCCGGATCTTTTGATCCGCACCTGCGGTGAACAGAGGATATCGAACTTCTTATTATGGCAGTTGGCTTACACGGAATTCTATTTCTGTGATGTGCCATGGCCGGACTTTAATGAAACTGAACTTGACAGAGCCATAGAGGCATACAATAAAAGGGACAGAAAATACGGCGGATTAAAGCAGGAAGGATCGGGGGAAGAACAGAATGCTTAAACGTATCATAAGCGGTGCGGTGCTCATAGTCATCATAACCGTGCTTATCATATTGGGAGGTATTCCTTTCGGAGCTTTTATGCTCGTGGCATCTTTGGTGTCTGTATATGAGCTTTCGAGAGCATGCAGGGTACATGGGCAGAGCAAGAGCCTTAATTCGCAGTATACCAATATAGCGGATCTTGGCGATGTCAATGCAACCCAAACGGCCAAAAAGGAACCGGTCTGCAACGTGCTTGAGGTGGTGGCATACATCACTACTATAGCCTTGTATGCACTCATTACATGCTATTCCGGGATACTTTCCAAAGCTCAGGGATCAGACAGTGCTTTGGGCATCACATCAAGACTTTCATCCGGAGATGCGATCTTGGGACTCATGGTCCTGTTCATATTGGTGATCCTTGGCATCTATGTGGTCACATATCCCAAGTATGACATCAGACAGGTCATGTCCATCATATTTATAGAGTTCTATGCACCTTTGATGGTCTCATTCATATACAGACTCAGAGTAGAGGGCGGCAATACATCGATCGGCATGGTACTTGCATTCCTGGTCATCATCACTGCATCAGGCAGCGACATGTCCGCATACTTTGTAGGAGTCAATCTCGGTAAGCACAGACTTGCACCCGTACTCAGCCCGAAGAAATCGGTTGAGGGTTCTGTGGGAGGAGTGCTTGGAGCAGCATTGCTTAATACCGTATTTGCTTTGGCACTCTGTGCATTCGATGTGCTTGAACTTAAGTTTATATGGATATTTGCCATCATCGGAGCGGTGGGAAGTATCATATCGCAGATAGGAGATCTTGCCGCTTCTGCCATCAAGAGAAGTTTTGATATCAAAGATTACGGCAATATAATACCCGGCCACGGTGGGGCCATGGACAGACTGGACAGCATATTGGTGGTAGCACCTATCATATACATTATGATAGAACTTTTGAAATGATCATGAAAAAAATAGGAATACTCGGATCCACCGGGTCGATAGGTACACAGACCCTGGAGATTGCAAGAACATACAATAAAGACCTTAAAGTAGTCGCTTTGTCGGCGGCTAAGAATATAGACCTTATGGAAAGCCAGGCAAGGGAGTTTGGCCCGAAGATCGTATGTATGTATGATGAGAAGGCTGCAGAAGAACTGCGGATACGACTTGCTGACACAGATGTCAAAGTGCTTGCCGGTATGGAGGGACTGTTGGAACTGGCCGTACTTCCCGAGATGGATATGCTTGTGACGGCTGTAGTGGGTATGATCGGCATACGTCCCACGATCGCGGCTATAGAAGCCGGTAAGGACATAGCGCTTGCCAATAAGGAGACATTGGTCACTGCCGGGCATATCATTATGCCGCTTGCAGCTTCAAATAACGTGTCCATTTTACCCGTTGACAGTGAACACAGCGCGATCTTCCAGTCGCTTCAGGGAAGAAAGGAATCGGCTGTCGGTGGAGATTCGTCTGATATAGACAAGATACTGCTGACTGCATCGGGCGGACCTTTCAGGGGAAAGACACTTGATGAACTTAAGACCATGACGGTATCTCAGGCGCTTAAGCATCCCAATTGGTCCATGGGACCTAAGATCACCATAGATTCATCCACACTGTGCAATAAGGGCCTTGAAGTGATAGAGGCCAAGTGGCTTTTTAATGTGGACATAGACAGGATCGAGGTGGTCATACATCCGGAGTCGGTTGTACATTCGGGTGTTCAGTTTATTGACGGTGCCGTGATCGCTGAGATGGGTATACCCGATATGAAACTGCCAATTCAGTATGCGCTGTTTTACCCTGACAGACGTCCCATGACTGATAACAGGGTGGACCTTTTTTCACTTGGAGCACTGCATTTTGAAAAGCCTGATGAGGAGACATTTAAGGGCCTTAGGCTTGCCAAAGATGCGGCCAAAAAGGGCGGCAATACTCCTACGGTATTTAATGCAGCCAATGAAAAAGCCGTTGCGCTTTTCTTAAAAGAGAAGATCAGTTTTCTAAAAATATACGACATAATCGAAAGATGCATTGACGAAGTCGGATATGTGGCATCACCGTCACTTGACGATATACTTGCCACCGAACGTGAATGTTATGAGAGGATAGAGACTTGGATACATTTGTGAGTCTGTTACTTTTTCTGCTTGTATTTTTCATAATCGTAGTCAGTCATGAATTCGGACATTTCATAGTATCAAAGATAAACGGAGTCCGTGTTATAGAATTCACGATAGGCATGGGGCCCAAACTTGTCGGCTTTCATAAGAACGGAACCGACTATACTTTAAGAGCACTTCCTTTTGGCGGAGCATGTATCTATGACATGGGTCAGGAAGCCACGGAGATCATGGCCAAAGCCGAAGGCGTGGGCAGTATAAAGAAGTATGCGCTTGCAGATACTGACACAAGTGTCATATCGGATAAAGATGATACGGACAAAAGCATGGATGCACCTCATGGCGCAGCAGGATCAGATGCGGGGTTTTTGAATGAAGATACGGGAGTATCATTCCCGGAGGCTCCGCTTCCTGCACGTATTGCAATAGTGCTTGCCGGACCTGTTTTCAATATAATCGTTGCATATATTCTGGCACTTGTTGTGGTGTGGAATACGGGTTCGGCGGATTCCACCATCACGGGGCTTATGGACGGATATCCTGCGATGGAAGCAGGCATACAGCCCGGAGATGTGATAGTGAGCATGAACGGAAGTCGTGTTCATCTGGCCAATGAGATATATATAGATACCTATCTTAATCAGGAACGTCCGATGACTATCGAATACCTGCGCGACGGTAAAAAGCATTCGGTCACCGTTACTCCCAAATACAATGAGGAGGCAGGCAGATATTTGGTGGGCTTTAACGGATACGGCAAATACGTGGACTGCAGGAATATGAGTGTATTTAAGTATTCCGTATATGAAGTGAGATACGCTTTTGTAGGTACGGGCAAATCTTTGCTTGGTCTGCTGCAGGGCAGAGGCAGCAAGGATGACGTGGCAGGGCCGGTCGGAATGGCTCAGGCGATAGATGATGTCAAGGATGCTGCCGCGCCTTACGGACCATGGGTAGTCATGCTCAATATCTTTAACATAGCGATGCTTTTAAGCGTGAACCTCGGAATACTGAATATGCTGCCGCTCCCGGCGATCGACGGGGGCAGATTCCTATTCCTTATAGTGGAAGCCCTGCGCGGAGAACCGGTCCCGCCGGAAAAAGAGGGGATCGTACATCTCGTTGGTTTTGCACTTTTGGCGGTGCTTGCCATGTTTGTAATGTACAATGATATCATGCGTATTATACGGGGATGATGTATGCCTAAGATAATAGACGGCTTTGTGAGGATGTGTTCGGACGGGTATAAGCTTGGGTTCAATGAGGCTAACGGTGGGAACGCTTCTTACAGGATGACACAAGAAGATGTTGATATATGTGAAAAGGAACTGGGATTTGATCGTGAAGCGTCATGGACGAATCTGGATGTGCACGTAAAGCTCCTTAACGGTGAATACTTCATTGTGACAGCTTCAGGCAGCCTGATGCGCAATGTGGAGCTTGAGACGGAAAGTTCGATCGGAATAGTGCAGATCGACGATGCCGGAGCTGCCTACAGGATCCTGTGGGGACTTAGAGACTCTAAGCCTACGTCGGAGTTTGGAGCCCATCTTTTATCCCACTGTGTACGTAAGATTGCCTCAGGCAATGTGGACAGAGTGATGTATCATCTGCATCCCGAATCACTCATTGCGATGACTTATGTAAGACCGTTAGAGGATGCGGTGTTTTCAAAGCTTATATGGCGCTCCATGACAGAGGCAGTAATGGTTATACCGGAAGGCTTGGGAGTGGTCGAGTGGCTTGTACCGGGCAGCAATGATCTGGCAAGGATGACATGCAGTAAGCTTGAGAGATACAGAGCTGTGGTATGGGCTCATCATGGGCTCTTTGTAACGGGAAGCAGTTTTGACGATGCATTCGGACGTGCGCATACGATAGAAAAAAGTGCTTCGATATATATGAAAGTCTTAAGCTCGGGTCAGGAGATACTGCAGGATATATCTGATGATTCGCTTAGAAAAGTATGTGACAAACTGGGGCTTAAGATCAATGAGGAGCTGCTTAAGGGGTAAGCAGTGTAACGTATTGGCAGCAGGTGCGTGATCGGTGCCTGCAGGGGTATAAGTGAAAGGCAGTGTGCTTGGATGGCAAGAAAGTATGATGTAACAGCTATTGGGGAGTTGTTGGTAGACTTTACGGACAGTGGTGTGAGTCAGCAGGGAAACAGACTGATGGAAGCCAATCCCGGAGGGGCACCGTGTAATGTACTGGCAATGCTGAGTAATCTCGGATTCAATACCGCGTTCATCGGCAAGGTCGGAGATGATATGTTTGGTCGTATGCTTCGTGACAATGCCAAGGAAGCCGGTATAGATGTATCGGGACTTAGGCTTGATGCAGGATACAATACCACACTTGCTTTTGTGCAGAAGAAAGAAAACGGAGATCGTGACTTCGCATTTTACAGAAAAGAAGGCGCGGATCTGATGATAGATGAAGATGAGATTGATGAGGAGATCATAAAAGAGTCCAAGGTCATGCATTTTGGCACTCTGTCCATGTCCGGACCGAAGGCAAAGGCCGCTACCAAAAAGGCGATTGCCATAGCCAAAGAAGCAGGATGCCTTATAAGCTTTGATCCCAACTATCGTCCGCCTCTGTGGGACAGTAAGGAAGATGCCATAGAGCAGATCAAGTGGGGATTGTCTGTATGCGATGTGCTCAAGATATCTGATAATGAGATAGAGCTTGTGACCGGCCAGACGGATTACGAAAAGGGCGCAAGAATGATAAAGGATGAGTATAACATCCCTATCGTATTTGCGACTCTCGGTCTTGATGGGAGCATGGTGTTATGTGGCGACAGTGTTGTTAAGGTGCCCGCTTTTTTGAATAAGGCTACTGTAGAGACTACGGGAGCCGGAGATACGTTCATGGGCTGTGTGATCGGCTATATCTTACGTATGGCAGGTGTGGCAGGAGCGGTGGCTTCCGGTGCATCGGGTATGGTGGGATATACCAGGGAGTGGAACAGAGAACAGGCTCTTATCGATATGGATGAATTCCATTTAAGTGATATGCTCACATATGCCAATGCGGCTGCATCCATAATCACCACCAGAAAGGGTGCGATGATGGTCATGCCCACAAGGGATGAGATCACTGTATTTATCATTAATCATCTGGAATAGATATATTTGGCTTTGGTTATTTTGTGCCCTCTTTACCTGACCACCGGTAAAGAGGGTTTTTTGTGTTGACAAACGGTTTGAGATGAAATAATATAAAGATGTTTATATAAACACGTTTATATTATAAAAGAAAGATGAGGATAAAAGCATGATTCTTATAGTGAATACCACTTCGGATACATCAATTACCGAAGAAATAAGACGCTGTATTGATGAAAGATCCATAGAAGCCGAGATAGTCGAAGCCGCATCACTTAAGATAAGCCATTGCATAGGATGCAATTACTGCTGGTTAAAGACTCCCGGGGAATGCGCGATCAAAGATGATTATGAGATCATATTAAAGAAAGTGATCCATTCGGATCAGCTGTGGGTCATATCGGATACAGCACTGGGCTTTCTTGATCATAAGGGAAAGAATATATTCGACCGGATACTTCCGATAGCTACTATGTACCTTAAGTTTAAGGGAGATCAGATGAGACATGTACCAAGGTATGATAAGAGAACGGATATCGGAATTATATACACGGGCGATGTCGAAAAAGAATATCTGGAAAGATGGAACGTAAGAGCGGCACTGAATTTTGAGAGCAGATCATTGGGTTGTTTTGCCAAGGATGAAGTAAAGGAGGCGGTATCATGCATGTACTGATAATAAACGGAAGTCCGCGTGTCAAAGAATACAGCAATACGGACAAGATATTGGAGATGTTTACAAAGGGACTGTGTGAAGACGGCAATACTTTTGAACAATACGAAGTGTCGGATGTGAAACAGTGGGAAAAAATGAGGGAAGCGTATTATAATAACAATAAGATGATCATCGCACTTCCTCTTTATGTCGAATGTATACCGGGGCTTTTAATGGAATTCCTGGAGACGCTTAAGCCCAAAAACGATGGTACCGGAATAGCTTTCATTTTGCAAAGCGGATTTGCCGAAGGTATCCAGCTAAGGTGCGGAGAAGCTTATCTTGAGATCCTTGCCGGAAAGCTTGGCTGTGAATATCTCGGTACACTTGTAAAAGGAGATAATTTCTCAATTAGATTTTTCGAGGGAGGGCAAAGAGACAGGATCACTGAACCTTACACCGAGATGGGACGCGAGTTTTCCAAAAACGGAGATTTTAAGTCTGAAGCATGTAAGAGATTCACGGGTCCGGAAGTGTTCCCTGCACATATCCGTTTCATAGTGGGAGTGCTGCAGAAGACGCTTGCCAAAAAGATGTTTAGTAAGATCGCC
>JAILKC010000064.1 GCA_024694055.1 Lachnospiraceae bacterium
ATGATGTTGCCGCGAAGGTTGATAACTTCCTTCTGCTGAACAGCCTTAACATCATCGGGTCTGATGCTCTCAATAGTCTGTATATTACCAAGCGGTATAGCATACTTCTCATCGCCGACGATGACCATAAGAGACTGTATGATAGCCAGTGTAAGAGGAAGTCTGATGGTCCATGTACTTCCTACGCCGAGAGTACTCTTGACATCCACTTCACCGGAAAGTGATTCGATCTTGGACTTAACAACATCAAGTCCAACACCTCTTCCTGAGATATCCGATACGACCTTGGCTGTTGAGAAGCTGGGAAGGAATAAGAGGTTAATGATCTCCTTGTCAGACATCTGATTGGCCTGCTCTTCGGTGATCGTACCACGTTCCAAAGCCTTACGCTTAACTGCTTCAACATCTATACCGTTACCATCATCTCTTACTTCGATAACAACGTTATTACCGTCCTGATATGCATCAAGGAAGATAGATCCTTCTTCCGGCTTGCCTCTCTCCTTACGTAACTTAACGTCGGACTCAATACCGTGATCAGCGGAATTACGAAGCAGGTGCATCAAAGGATCACCGATCTCATCCACCACGGTTCTGTCAAGCTCTGTCTCTTCACCTGACATATACAGTTCCATCTTCTTGCCGAGTTTCTTCTGAAGATCTCTGATCATACGAGGGAACTTATTGACAACGCTCTCGATAGGCACCATTCGAACTTTCATGACAGACTCATGAAGTGAAGTGGTGACATTCTCAAGATATTCTATATGTTCACTTACGTCATTGGCAGCTTCGGTATCCGCAGTAGCGGCTGATACCAGCGAGTTCTTGGCAGTGATAAGTTCGCTGACAAGGTTCATAAGGTCATCAAGTTTCTCGATATCCACTCTGACCGTACGATTGACAACAGGCTTTTTCTTGTCCGTAGAGGGCTTGCCTGCGGCTGTATTCGTCTCTGTTGCTGCAGGTGCTGCGGCTGCAGCCTTCTCTGCAACTTCAGGTAATGTGGTGGCAGCTGTTTCTTTCTCTGCCTGCTCACCGTTAAGATCCACGATACCGCCTACCGCATCGGCTATCTCCGATACGCTCTTGACTGCTGCAACGGCCTTGGCTACATCTGCATCCGTGATAAGGATCACGCTGAAGTCAAAGTCGAATCTCTCATCTTCTATATCCTGGGTGGAAGGAACCGATACCACGATCTCGCCCAGCTCTTCCAATGCCTTAAACACGAGGAAAGCTCTTGCAGACTTAAGTATGCAGGATTCCTGAACATATACGGTAAGGCCGATGACATTCTTGCCGTCTTTCTTGGCAGCTTCGATAACGTCGATCTGTTCTTCCTTAAATTCAATCTTCTTCCACTTATGAGAAGCACCGCTATCCTCTGAAGGAGCCTCAGGTTCTGCAGCAGCGGGTGCATCCTGCTCGGGAGCCGGAGCTTCCGGAGCCGATCCGCCTTCTCCGTTCATGAAATCATTGAGGGATTTGACAATGCTCTCATTCTCATTGGTACCCTCATCTCCGCTCGAGAGAATGTTGTCAAGATACTCCTCCAAAGCATCAAGGCACTGGAACACGGTATCTATCATGGCGGGATTCACCTTGATAGCTCCATCTCTGACCTTGGAGAATACATTCTCCATGTTGTGAGTGAGGTTCTGCATCCTCTTATATCCCATGGTACCTGCCATACCCTTAAGGGAATGAGCCGCACGGAATATCTCATTGATGGTATCCATGTTGTCTGGTGTCTGCTCAAGTTCTAGAATCTGAGTGTTCAGGTTCTGTAAATGTTCCTTTGTCTCATCAATAAAGACTTCAAGATACTGGCTAACATCCATTTTTCGTTACCCCCACGTGTAAAATAATCTCCTGTGCAATGTCACTTAGCGGAACTTCCATATCGGACAGGCCTGCTTTGGCCGCTGCCTTGGGCATTCCGTACACTACACAGCTACTGCTGTCCTGCGTAATGCAAAAGATCTTCTTCTTCTCTGCAAGATTCTTGATTCCCTGGGTCCCGTCTGCTCCCATACCTGTCATGACAACGCATACAACTTCGTCATAATCTGATGAAATAAGGGATTCATACATATAATTGGCACAGGGCTTAACGCCTTCTCTCGCTGGCTCGTCGGAATAATGAACCTTCATCGACTTGCCGCTCCTTATAAGATTGAGATGCTTACCGCCCATGGCGATATACACACAGCCTTTTTTAAGGATGTCGCCTTCTGCAGCCTCCACCACTTTGATACGGCTCATACTGTCCATACGTTCCGCAAGTGATGCCGTGAAGCCTACCGGCATGTGCTGTACCATAACAACGGGTGCATTGAGATCCTCCGGCAAAAATGGGATAACACTCTGCAATGCCTTAGGTCCTCCGGTGGATACCGCTATGGCCACTATACGTTCGCCACTTATCCTGCCCGCACTTCCTCTGGCAAGCTGAGCCACCTTTTTATTGTGCTCCGCTGTTACGTCCGCGGCGTGCTTGGTAAGTCCGAGATTGACATTGGCATTGCATACTGCATCAAGCATGCTAAGCAGCTGGCCGGAGAATTCATCGTCCTTGCACTTAAAAGACCACTCGGGCTTATGGATAAAGTCCATGGCTCCAAGTTCCAGCGCATCCATGGTAACCTTCGCCCCCTCACTTGTAAGGGTGCTGGCCATCATGATCCTCGCCTTGATACCTTCCTTCTTAAGTGTCTGAAGAAGTCCGATACCGTCCATTCGGGGCATGTTGACGTCCAAAACCACCGCGTCATATGTATTTTTCTTGAGAAGATCCAGCGCCTCCAAGCCGTCTTTGGCCTCGTCGGCAACTGTAAACCTTGCATCGGAATTAATTATATCACTGAACACTCTTCTCATGAGTGCAGAGTCATCGACGATCAGGATTTTTTTCATTTTTCACCGTTTTCTTTCGCTTTTTGGTACGATTTGCCGTCTTATTTTGCCTTATGTCTGTTCTTTCTTTCCTCTTCGAAGATAAACTGGATGATCTCCTCACGCTCTTCATTATCCAGATTCATATACTGGGCTCTGTGTTCGAATTCACCCGGTCTGTTCTCAAGTTCTCTTACGTCAAGTATCTTACATACAAGCTTGTACTCTTTGGCCTCACCTTTGATGAACAACCTGTAATTGCAGTATATCAGGCTTCCTTTTTCATATTTGTAATCGGATACAAATCTGAATCCGCCTCCGCTGATATCCACTATTATGCTTCGCTTAAGCGGAAGTCCCGGTACGAGATGGTAGTTCTCTGTTGGTACTGCCTCTTCGATCTCTTCCTCGAAAAGATTTCTTGCATCCATGTCAAGAGCACAGCTGTATCTGTAGAATTCTCTTCTCTGATACTTTCGAAGATTGGTCTCAAGCTCTACGAGTATAAGATAGACATTGTTACTCTTGTATCTGTCCACAACCCTACCCACGCACTCATACAGGCCCATATCCGTATAGAAGAAGAGCTCATACTCAGCATCCACCGGAAGGAGGATAAGCTTGGTTGATTCAATGGGCATAAAAATCTCGAGTCTGTCATCACTGACCACATCATATACCTTGGTGGCATATGTGCGCTCTCCCATCTCAGCTCCACCACGCTTGATCTGTCGCATGTCAAGCTTCTGTCCGGGTACAATATACTTTTCTATCATCTCTCTATTCTCCTTTTTCAAGTTTTTTCCCTATCACTATGTGAGAAAAGAATGCTGCCATTCCTCTCTTCTTGACGTCCTGATTGAGTTCCCTGTTCATAAGATTGGCTGCCATGTTCTCATATGCCTTGGCTGACTTGGACTGGGGCGAAGCCAATGACACCGGCGTCTGCTGCATCACTGCCGCCGAGAGCTTGTCATCCTGTGGTATATATCCGAGATACGTGATCGGTATCTTAAGATATCTCTGTACTACTACATTAAGCTTATTAAACAGCGCATTACCATCCTCCGGCCGTATCACCTTGTTGGCTATCACTTTTATCTTGGATTCTTCCATTGAGAATCTCGGATGTCTGTTAAGCGCTTTTAGAAGCGAGTACGAGTCTGTGATGGATGTGGGTTCCGGAGTGGTGACAAGGAGTATCTCTCCGCTGGCTACCAGGAATTCAAGTACTGCATCCGATATACCCGCTCCGGTATCTATTATTATAACATCCGCTATAGCATCAAGCTCGGCCAGATTCTGAATGATGTAAGTAAGGTATTCACGGCTTAGGTTCGACAGTCCGGCAATACCGGATCCTCCCGATATAAAGCCTACCTCACCGGGGCCCCACGTGATCACTTCTTTGATGTTCTTACCCTGATATATCAGATCACACAGATTATGCTTGGGCACCGTTCCGAACATTATCTCTATATTGGCAAGTCCAAAGTCCGCATCGAGTATGATCACTCTCTGACCCATCTTGCGAAACTGTATGGCCAGATTGATCGCTGTATTGGATTTGCCCACTCCGCCTTTTCCGCTTGTAACGGTGATGACCCTGGCCAAAGGCCTTGCATGATTATTATTCGCTTTTATGATATTTCTTAAGGTTTCCGCCTGATCCATTCAATTACTTCCTAATTATACTAATTCCCGCCAAGTATCGCCTTGACTGTCGTCTGAGGATTGAACCTGTCTATGTCATCCGGCACATTCTGTCCGTATGTGACATACGAAAGCTCACAGTCCGTATAGAGCCTTAAATTGAGCAGGTTACCTAAAGACGTGGTCTCATCGAGTTTTGTGAAGATGATCTTGTAATTACTCATCTCCTTATAAGTGTCCGCGATACTTATAAGATCCCTGTACTTCGTGGTGGCCGAAAGCACAAGATATACTTCGCTCTCCGCAATATCATCCACCGCATGAACCATAAGACCTGTTGCAGCCTTCTGTTCTTCATTGTGATGCGAATGACCTGCAGTATCCACGAGAATATAGTCATAGTCATGATAATCCTCTACGGCCTGCTCGATCTCCGAAGGCGAATATATGATCCTGAAAGGCACTTCCAGGATATTGGCATACGTATGCAGCTGTTCGGCTGCGGCTATTCTGTATGTGTCAGCTGTAAGAAGCGCCACTTTTTTATTGTCTTCCACGCATAACTTGGATGCTATCTTGGCTATGGTGGTAGTCTTGCCCACACCCGTAGGGCCGACAAAATATATGATCTTGGGTCCCTTGGTCGCCGGAGTGATGACAGTCGGATTGCCGAACTTAAGGATCATCTTCTGATATATATTGGTGAGCATATGATCAAAAGGCATGCCCGGCTTACTGTTCTTTTCAGCTTCTTCTATGATGGCGCCGGCATATTTCTCATGCACTTCATTGTCGATCATCATATTATATAAAAGCTTCGTAAACCGCATTTGTTCATTGGCCTCGGAAGGATCCGACTCTCCCTCGCCTTCCTTATCGCCGTCCTTATCGGCATCCTTGGTGGTATCAAGCCTGTTCTTTAACAGAGATTCGAGCGAATCAAGTTTCTCTATCACATCGGCCCTCGGAAGCGGAGGTGTATCACCTATGATACTTCCTTTGTCGATCTGTATCTTGGGCTTACTGTCCACGAGAAGTTCTCCCGCTTCGTTGTAACTCTTCTCTATATTGCCGGGAACTGCAGGCGCGGTCACTGAAGCGATCGCACTTTTGGCGCGTTGCTCATTGATCTCCTTTTGTTTGGCTGCCAGCTGTTCAAGCGCAGTCATGGTAGGTGCCTTGGACTGCTTCTCACTTTCTTCCTCAAGTGCAACCGTAACTTCCACAAGCGGTGACTTAAACAATCCTGCGATGCCTCTTTTCTTGACATTGCGGACATTCATGATGACTACGGCATTACCCAGCTCTTTTTTTGCATTTTCAGTTGCTTCTGCTTCGGTTTTACCCTGAAACTTTTTGATAACCATATATAACCTGCTGTCTGTTTATGCGGTGATCATGCCCACCGACTGTAATTCCACGTTGGATTCCACTTCATTATAGGATACAACAATAAGATCCTTGTAATACTCTTCCGTAAGACGTTTAAAGTATATGCGCACTATGGGCGAAGTGATGATTATCGGAGCCTTGCCCTGATCTTCAAGTTTCTTGGTCTCATCACCTACGGATCTCATGATCTCCTTGGTGGTGTCAGGATCAAGATTAAGATAAGCGCCCTGTTCGGTCTGTTTTACGCTGCCCATTATCTTCTGCTCCAGTTTGGGATCAAGCGTCACTACACTCGTCGTCTCATTGGCAGGGAAAAACTTGTTGGATATGGCACGTTTAAGCGCCTGACGCACGTATTCCGTCAGTATATCAGGATCACGCGTCGTGGGTGCATAATCAGCCATCGTCTCAAATATCGTGAGAAGGTCTCTGATCGATATGCCCTCTTTAAGCAGATTCTGCAATACCTTCTGTATCTCGCCCACAGACAGCATCTTCGGAACAAGTTCTTCCACAAGCGTAGGGTTGGGTTCTTTGATGTTGTTGATAAGGTTCTGCGTATCCTGCCTTGATAAGAGTTCGGATATATGCTCCCTTATCACCTGTGTCAAATGAGTGGCGATGATAGACGGAGGATCGACCACCGTATATCCCATGCTCTCAGCTCTCTCCCTCTGGCTTTCACTGATCCATGTAGCCGGCAGATGGAACGAAGGCTCAAAAGTGGGAATACCCGTGATCTCCTCTTCCACATATCCCGGATTCATGGCCAGATAATGATCGAACAGTATCTCGCCCTCAGCCACCTGTACACCTTTTATCTTGATGATGTACTGATTGGGATTAAGCTGTATATTGTCTCGCAGACGAATTATAGGCACCACCGTACCAAGTTCGAGTGCGATCTGACGTCTTATCATTACGACTCGGTCAAGCAGATCTCCACCCTGATTGACATCAGCAAGCGGGATGATACCGTAACCGAATTCCAGTTCTATCGGATCGACCTGCAGCAACGCATTGACATTCTCCGGCTGCCTTATCTCCTCCGCAGCCATCTCCTCCTGAGCTACCTCGGATTCTATGCCCGCAGTCTCAAGCGTACCCGCCATGATTCGTCCCACAACGATGAATATTACGCCGAGCGTGATAAAAATGATCGGATTAAGAGGTGTAACAACTCCAAGGAAGCTTATGACCGCGCCAACGAGATATAACACCTTGGGGATACCGAATAACTGTCCGACGAGCACGGTACCGAAATCCGCATCTTTGGATCCCTTGGTGACAAGTATACCTGTTGATAACGATATGAGCAGCGAAGGGATCTGTGATACAAGTCCGTCACCTATAGTAAGAATCGTATACTTCTGGATCGCTGTATTAAAGTCAAGCCCCTGTCTCATCATACCCATTACGAGGCCACCGATCAGATTGACCGCCGTAATGATAAGACCTGCCGTAGCATCTCCCTTAACGTACTTAACTGCACCGTCCATGGAACCGAAGAAGCTGCTCTCTTCCTGGATCTTGTCTCTTCGCTTTTTGGCTTCCTCGTCTGTGATGGCACCCGTATTAAGGTCCGCGTCTATGGCCATCTGCTTACCGGGCATGGCATCGAGGGTGAATCTCGCCGTAACCTCGGCTACTCGCTCGGAACCTTTGTTGATGACCATGAACTGGATGATGATCAGTATGATAAATACTATAAAGCCGATGATCAGATCACCACCGCCCACATACTGTCCGAAGGTCTCTACGACATTACCCGGATCACCCGTTGTAAGTATGAGCTTCGTACTCGATACGTTAAGCGCGATACGAAATATCGTCGTGAACAGCAACATCGTCGGGAAGTACGACATGTCAAGTACTTCATTGCTGAACATACAGGTAAAAAGTATCGTAAAAGCTATCGCTATATTGATAGCTAACAGTATATCAAGTATCCATGAAGGTATGCTGATGATGAACATTACAAAGGCCGCAAGCACATACAGTGCAACGCCTACGTCCGCTCTTTTCATCGCTTACCTCCTTTTCTTTAATATTTGTGTCAAAAGCCGCCCGTTACCTATATCCTTCCTTCAACGTTATATACAAACGCCAATACTTCGGCAACGGCCGTATAGAGTTCGGGAGGTATCATGCTTCCGACCTCCACATTGGCATAGAGCATTCTCGCCAATGGCTTGTCTTCGTAGATATATATATCATTCTCTCTGGCCGCATCTTTGATCCTCTGCGCCAGAAAATCGCTTCCCTTGGCCACCACTATCGGGGCCGGAGCAACGTCATTGTCGTATTTGATGGCTACCGCAAAATGTGTCGGGTTCGTGATGACGACATCCGCAGTCGGAACCGACTGCATCATACGTCTCTGCGAGACCTCTCTCATCTTCTGCCTGATCTTACCCTTGATCTCAGGATTACCTTCCTGATTCTTATACTCCTCTTTGACCTCCTGCTTGGTCATCTTCATATCTTTGTTAAACTTGAACTTCTGATATGCAAAATCACCTGCAGCGATAATAAGGTAAAGAGCCGATATTCTGATCCCAAGATTTATGACCGTATCACCGATGAGTCTTACGGCCTGCATGACAGGCATGTCCATAAGCCCGAATAAAAGCGGCCATTTTTTCTTGACATACGAATATGTGATGATGGCAATAAGCCCGATCTTGGCTATTGACTTTACAAGCTCCACAAGAGCCTGCGAAGAAAAGATCTTCTTAAAGCCCTTCATGGGGTTTAATTTGCTGGCCTTGGGCTGAAGCGGCTTGCCCGTGGGCTTCCATCCCACCTGCACATAGTCGCATAAAAATGCTATCAGATAGCCCGCTATAAAGACCGGTGCGAGCATGATGATCATACGAAGCATATTGGAACGTATGATAAAGTTAAGTTCTCTGTCCGGTGCCACGCCGCCAAGCAGCTTGCCCACCTCGGGTATTCGGTTGTATGTATCGGTAAAGGACTGTAAAAATCTGATCCCCAACGGCCCGGACCAGAACTTCATCACCAAAAAGAGTGCCAATAATCCCAATCCGTTGGCGATCTCTCTGCTCTTGGCCACCTGTCCTTCTTTTCTGGCATCTTCAAGTTTTTTCTGAGTGGCAGGCTCGGTCTTCTCTCCGCCTTCCCCGTCATCGGCAAAAAACTGAAGATTAAGTTTGATCCTCAGATCATAGAGCTTACGAATCTCACGATCATCGTCTTCATCTCTGTATATATAAGGCTCGAAATGCTCGGCATAAGGCTTGCCGTAAAGAACAGTATACATATACCTACCAATACCTTAAGCTGCATACCTACAGCAAACATATTCATCTGCGGCGCCACCTTGGCCATGATACCGAGTACTGCATTGAGCATCAGCATCGTCGCAAACAAAGGAAGACAGATCCTGAAACCGATCATTATATAGTCCCCTGCGAAAGTGATCACCGATTCAAGCAAAGCCTCTGTGTTAAACACGGCTCCATTGACCGGAATAAGCGTGAATGTCTCTGCCAATGCAGATATCAGGTATCTGTGCATTCCCGATATGATAAGCATGAGCATAACACAGTACTGATACAGGACTCCTGACATACTTCCCGTCTGTCCCGTGGCCGGGTCCATAAGATTGCTCATGGATAAGCCGGTCTCCATGTCCATGATTCTTCCGGCAAAATCAAGGATTGTATTACATATGGATCCGGAGTATCCTATCACTGCTCCGGTAAGCGCTTCCTTAAGCACTATGATCGCATATCCGTACACCGTCTCATACTCAAGTCTCGGTACCGGAGTCAGCACGCTGTACATAAGTCCGGTCAGAAAAAAAGAAAAAACTAACTTAACGGTCCTCGGTATCCCTCTCTGTGAGAAGAACGGAGCAGTATATACAAATAAACTGATTCGAACCAGAATACACAACATGTATTCTACGTTACGAAGATCAATGGTATAATCTATCATTTGATGTACAGGCTAAAGTTCGACCAAAGGTCGATCATGTATTCAACCATATTGTTAAGCATCCAGTGTCCCAATATGATAAGCGCCGCAAATATCGCCAATACCTTGGGAACGAACGTAAGTGTCTGTTCCTGTATCGAGGTAATGGTCTGAAATACGCTGACAACCAGTCCGACCACAAGAGACACCAAAAGTATCGGTGCCGAAGTGATAACTATCTTATACAAGCCACTGCTCATTATCTGTGTGACGTCATCTATAGTCATGATATTACCGTTTCTAATAGAATGTCTTGATCAGATTGCCAAGCACAAGGTTCCAACCGTCCGCAAGTACAAACAAAAGTATCTTAAACGGCATGGATATCGTAGTGGGTGGAAGCATCATCATACCCATACTCATAAGTACCGAAGCAACCACCATATCTATCACTATGAATGGTATATATATGATAAAGCCAATGATAAACGCCGTTCTTAATTCGCTTATCATAAAGCTCGGGATAAGAACCGCATTGGGAATGTCACTTATGTTTTCGCCGTCCCATTCCGTACCGGATACTTCCATAAAAAGCTTCACATCTTTGATCTGAGTCTGGGGATACATAAATTCCCTTATTGGGACCATCGCCTTTTCAAAAGCTTCCTGCTGTTCTATCTGTCCCTTGTCAAAAGGCTCTATCGCCTCCGTCCTTATCCTGGTGATAGTGGGTGACATGATGAAAAATGTAAGGAAAAGTGCCAGACCTACAATAACCTGATTGGGCGGTGCCGTCTGAGTATTAAGCGCATTCCTCGTAAAATGAAGTACTATAATGATACGCGTAAAACTGGTCAGACAGATAATAAGCGTAGGCGCGAGCGTGATCAATGTAAGTGTGATCAGTATGCGCAACGCTCCGTTGACCGTACCGTTGCCATTGTCATATGTCACGGTGACCGTATTGGCGATGTTCATCTCCTTAAGATCATCTCCGTCCTGCGAAGTACCGGGACGATTGATATTGGTCCTCTCGTCCGTGGTACCTGTAAGATTGCTGTCAGTACTGAGTTCTCTTGCAGATGCCTGTGCCTTAATCTCCGGGAATATACACAATATGCCCACCAGTAACAGTAGGCATAGTGGTCTCAATATTCTGATATTGATATTACAATAATCTCTATTCATCCTGAAGGTCTTTTGCTCCCTCATCGGATCCTTCCGGGCGCATCTTCTCTCTGACAGATTTAATGATGTCAGCGAAACTGCCCTGTCCGTCGGCTCTGCTGCCGGACAGATCTATATCCTCCGGAGACAGTTCCATGATAAGCGAAGAACTGTCCTTGCCCACCGACAAAGCGGCATACTTATTACCGATACGTACTATCTCAACGCATACCGACGGAGAGATCCGCGCAGTCTCGATGATCTCGATGTTGCCGCTCCTGCCTTGGCTCTTCTGATAATTGCCAAGCCACTTTGTAACGAATACCGTCACAAAAAGTACAAGAACAAATATCACAAGGACAGTAACGAACTGAGCCATCGAACCGGCACGTACCATAGCTGAATCCGTATTTGATAATATGATCACTAGCCTATAACCTTCTTAACCGCCTCAATAACTCTGTCAGCCTGGAAAGGCTTAACGATGAAGTCCTTGGCTCCGTTCTGGATAGACTCGATAACCATTGCCTGCTGGCCCATTGCTGAACACATGATAACCTTGGCATCGGCATCGCTGCTCTTAATAGCCTTAAGAGCCTGAAGTCCGTCCATCTCAGGCATTGTGATGTCCATAAGAACAAGATCAGGCTTAAGTTCGCCGTACTTCTCGACTCCCTTGGCGCCATTCTCTGCCTCGCCTACAACATTGTAGCCGTTCTTGGTCAGGATGTCCTTAATCATCATTCTCATGAAAGCCGCGTCGTCACAGATTAATACATTCTTTGCCATAATTTACACTCCTAACTTATTTGATGATCTCCGTTACACGAATACCAAAACTTTCTTCAATAACTACCACTTCTCCCTTGGCAACGAACTTGCCGTTGACAAGCACATCTATAGGTTCACCGGCTATCCTGTCAAGTTCAATGATAGTACCGGGAGAGAAGTCCAAAATCTCTGATATGGTCTTTTTCGTTCTGCCGAGTTCTACAGTTACCTCAAGCGGAACATCCTGTATCAGATCAATGTTCTCCGCACTCGGAATCGCTCCGAGATTGCCCTGGAAGCTCTCAAACTGCGCAGGCTGATAATTCATGCCCTGTGGAGCCGTCGGGTATGGATATGGCGGATATGGATATGGCGGATACGGATAAGGTGCCGCATTCGGATCCATAGCCGGGGGTGCAGCCGCTGCGGGCTGTCCCTGCATGGGAGCTGCTGCCGGCGGCGGTGTATATGCCGCAGGTTCCGGTGCTGCTGCCGGCGGTGGCGTCGGCGCTGCTGCAGGTGCGGGTTCGGGCTCCGAAGAAGCTGATATGCCGCCTCCCATGAACGTATCTATTACTTCCTTGGCGAAATCTATCGGATACAACTGAAGGATGGTACTGTCTACCAATTCTCCTATCTGCATCCTGAACGCTATCTGCACAAATGTACCGGCCAGGAAATTGGCTACATCCGAGCCTTCAAGCGTCTCACTCTGCACATCCACCAGATTCGCTACCGGGGGCGAGATATCTATCATCTTGCCAAGCATCTGCGAAAGTGATGTAGCCGAAGAACCCATCATCTGGTTCATCGCTTCCGATATAGCGCTTAAGTGAAGCTCACTTAATTCCCCATCGGTATTGGTACCGTCGCCTCCCATCATAAGGTCGGTGATTATCTTAACATCATCTTCCTTAAGAATGAGGATGTTGGAGCCGTCAAGACCAACCGTATACTTGATCTGTATGAACACGCATGGTCTTTGATTGCCTGCTATAAGCTCTCCCCAATTGCTTAATGAAACTACCGGGGTAGTGATATTAACTTTTTGATTAACAAGGGAAAACAGAGTCGTGGCTGATGTTCCCATGCTTATGTTGGCGACCTCACCTATGGCATCTTTTTCCATATCGGTGAGCTGGAAGTCTCCGCCGGTTGCCGGTGCGCTTGCAGTATCTGCAGGTGCTTCTGCTGCAGGAGCTTCGGCTTCAGCTGCCATTCCGCCAAGTAGTGCATTTATCTCGTCCTGAGATAAAATACCACCATCCATGCTCTTATTCCTCCTCTCTTATGACCTGTGTCACCCTAACCGCGTAGTTATTATCAGTACTCTTACCGGGCATAGCCATAAATTTTTTGATATTGCCTACATATATTGTCAATTCTTCGTCCGCCTTGCGATCAAGTCTTATGATATCGCCGCACTGAAGATTGATGAAATCGTTGACCGTTATGGTGCTGTTGCCAAGAACCGCCTTGACAGGAGCGTCCACTCTTCTGATCATAGCCTCGACATTCTGCGAGTAATCATCGTCATTGGCTTCCTTCATGGTCGAATACCAGAACTTTGTATTCAACTTGTCCATGATATCTTCCACTGTGGTAAATGGAAGACAGATATTCATGAAACCCTCTACATCGCCGATCTTCATATTCAGCGTGACGATCGCGATCATATCATTGGGTGCTATGATCTGTGCAAACTGCGGATTCGTCTCGATTCGCTCAAGGAACGGATCGATGTCGATAACGTTCTTCCACGGATCTCTCATGAGCTGCATACATACGATCATTACTTTGTTGAGTATGACAAGCTCAATATCCGAAAAGTCCCTTTCTTTATCTATCGGAACTCCCTGTCCGCCCAGCATTCTGTCAATCATTGCAAATCCCAGATTCGGAGCAAGCTCTATAATGATCTGTCCCTGAAGCGGTGCAAAGTTGACTATTCCGAGTATGACCGGATTCGACAGCGCGTTGGAAAATTCCGAGAAGACTACCGTCTCGGAACTGGCCACCGTGATCTGCACGCTCTTACGTAAGTAAAGCGGAAGATTCGTCGATAACAGTCTGCCGTAATGCTCATATATGATCTCTAATGTACGTAAATGCTCTTTGGAGAATTTGGCAGGTCTCGCAAAGTCGTAATTACGAACCTGCTTTTCGTCTTTTTTTGATAACTCTTCGGTATCCAGTTCGCCGGTGCTCAGGGCATTAAGCAAACTGTCTATCTCGCTCTGAGATAATACCTCTCCCAAGCAGGCTCACCTCCCTTTGCGATATATTACGAGAACATAATGTCGCGGAATACCACGTTGTATACAAACTCGGATCCGTACATCTGCTGTATTCTCTCAAGTATCTCCTGACGCAGCAGCTCGGGATTGCTCTCGGCCTCCTCTATGGGATGCGACTGGATGACATTGTATATCTCACTCTTTATAAGATCCATCTTGTCTTCCAATGTGGGCTGATACTTCTCATAATCAGGATCTTTTTTATTAAGTGAAAGTGATACCGACACAAGACAGTAATGAGTCTCTCCGTCAGCACCTTTGGCAAGTGATATGGTCATCTGCTCAGGTATCTGTACGACATCGATATCATCCATGGTGATCTCTTCTGCTGCAGCCTCTCCGGGTGCAGATGCATCGGCCACTTCAAGTGCAAGTGCGCTCGATATGCCGTCTATCAGTCTGGCCGTCTTCTTCATGGTACCCATCACTGAAAACATGATGATCGCAGTAAGAGCCACATTGACTATAAGAAGAGCTAGCACCAATATGGATATCATATTCTTTTTCATAATCTGAAGTCTCCTCAAAGCGCCTCTACTCGGCACTTAAGCTGTTATATATCTTGATCTCTATACGTCTGTTCTTGGCGCGCCCTTCCGGCGTGGAATTGTCCGCTACCGGGATGTATTCTCCTCTTCCGGAATGTTTGATCTTCGCCGGATCCAAAGAAGTATTCTCTACCAGATATTCAAACATCGCGAGCGCTCTGTATGAGCTCAGGATATCATTGCTCTCGAATCTGCTCGTATGTATGGGGATATTATCCGTATGTCCCTCTATCTCTATGGTACTTGATGCATATCTCTCAAGTATCACCGCTATCTTCTGTATCATTGGCATAGCCTCGCTTCTAAGCTCGGCCGAACCCGAATCAAAAAGAACCGAACCCTTAAGGGTGAGCTGTACATATTGTGACGTAAAGGAAATATCTATATCCTTGTCAAGTCCGTTCTCATTGAGTGCCTCGCTGACTTTCTCTGCAAGTTCCTCACTCTCTTTGAGCTGTTCTTCCTCTAACGCTTCCTTAAGTTCCTCTGCGCTGTCTGCCTCGTCCTTCTGAAGATCATTGGTCTTAGCCGTCTGCTCTGCCGCTGCACCGGTATTGCTGATGTACATGTCCAGATTGTTAAGCTGGCTCACACCGTTGCTAATGAGTAATCCGTCGTCAAAAGACGTACCGCCGGCAGAAAAGATACTGAATGTATTGGAGAACGATGCTGCTATCTCCTGGAACTTCTGTGCGTCTATGGATGACATCGAGAAAAGAAGTACGAAGAAGCAAAGCAGGAGGTTCATCAGGTCGGCGAACGTGGACTGCCACGCCGGCGCGCCTTTAGGCGGCTCTTCAGCCTTCCTCTTAGCCATTATTCTTCACCTCCCGCTGCAGCCTCCATAGCTGCCTTCTCAGCAGGAGTAAGGAATGACTTAAGCTTCTCCTCTATGACTCTGGGGTTCTCGCCTGCCTGTATGGACAGAAGACCCTCAATCATGATCTCCTTACTCATCATCTCTTCTTCATTACGTGCCTTAAGCTTGGCTCCAACCGGTGCACATATCCAGTTGGCCAAAAGCGAACCGTACAATGTGGTAAGCAACGCGACCGCCATGGAAGGACCGATCGCCGACGGGTCATCCATGGCCTGCAGCATGTTAACCAGTCCGATCAGGGTACCGATCATACCCCAGGCAGGACCCATGCCTCCGAGATTCTCCCAGAATCCAATCTTGGATCTGTGTCTGGAATCTATACTCATCATCTCGGTCTCCATGATACCTCGCACAAGCTCGGGATCAGTACCATCGACTATAAGCAATATGCCTTTTTTAAGAAACGCATCATCAAGCTCGCCGGCAGCTTCTTCTAACGACAACAAGCCCTCCTTACGTGCTACGTTGGAGAGATCGATTATCTTCTTTATGACGCCGGGCACATCCAATGCGCTGCTCTTAAATGTAAGTAATATAGACTTAAAGCCTGCAATGTACTCCGGTATCGTATATGATGCCAGAATACACATGAAAGCACCACCGAAAGTGATGAGTGCCGAAGGTGCATCGAGGAAGTTCAGTATAGCCGCAAAGCTCTTACCGAACACGATCCCGGATTACATAGCAGGCTTTAAGTCTATATTATTGACATTTAAAAGCAGCACACTTGATGTTGCCGGCGTAATAAGGAAGATAATCGATCTCTCCAACGTAGCACGTAAGGAGGGCTTGTTGTCGTTAGAGG
>JAILKC010000096.1 GCA_024694055.1 Lachnospiraceae bacterium
AGGTTAAGCGGCAGCTGATATATCAATCTGCCTATTCCGAGCGTCTCATAGTTGAGCACTTTAAGCTGAGTGTAGAATATACTGCCCACATCAAGAGCCATTCTGGCTTCCTTGTATGATTTGGACAGATCTTTAAGCTCACTTACTGCCAGTCCATATGAAACTCTTACATTGAGCATGGCTTCGGTATTAAGTGTATCCACTATACCTTCGGCGATCTCCTGCATCTCTTCACTATCAGTCTTTTCGTCTATATCCTTGATGAGAATGATACTTTGTTCGTCTAAGGACAGCAACTGGTTGCCTGCCTGCTGAACATAAAGGTTCTTCATCAGTTCAAGAGCTACATTATCCTTATCGCCTACAGTCTCTATTACATATACAACTCTTCTGACATCATTATCTATATGAAGTTTTGTGGCCCTGTTATGAATATCGACAAGGAGCATATTATCAAGCAACAGATTCTGATAAAATGCTGTACGATCCACTCTCTCCTTGTATGCACCGATAAGACTCTGCAGCTGACATACAGCAACTCTGCCCATCATGTATGCGTCATCGGATGAACCGCCGGCTACCACTATATATGCCAACTCATCCTCATCCCTGACCTTTAGGAAACTGTTCCCTGCAACAGACTGTGAATCTGCCTGAGATCTGGCAAAACTCTCAATCGCCGTACTGTCGATCGTCTCCTTAATATCTGTACTCCACGTACCGACCAACAGATTGCAGTTATCATCATATACCATATACTCTGTCTTGGTAATGGCAGATAATTCGGTTATCGTCTTCTGTATTATCGAATTGGGTATCATATGATATGTACTCCTCCACAAGTCACACCGTAATACTATGATTAATTGTACCCGAATGCCGGTTTTAGTGCAAGACCATTAAGTCGTTCCCATTACGGTATAGGTAAATGAGATTTCCCATAAAACAAGAAAAAGGAGCGCCACAAAGTGACGCTCCAAAATATACATTGATATAATGACTAGTTGGTGATAACCTGCTCTGTCTCCTTGTCGAAAACATGAACCTTCTCAACGTCGAATGCAAGCTTAACCTTATCGCCGGGACGTGCTGTTGTACGAGGATTAACTCTTGCAGTGATCGGGAACTCCTCAAGATCAAAGTACAGATAAACTTCTGCACCAAGAAGCTCGTAAACCTTAACTGTAGACTCGAATACGCACTTAGCTGTCTCGATGAACATCTCTGAATCATATACATCCTCAGGACGGATACCAAATGTAACTGTCTTGCCGTCATAACCGCCCTCGATAAGCTTCTTAGCCTTTGCGGGAGGAAGAGGAAGTGTCTGACCTGCGAAATTGAGGTTAACATTCTCACCATTGATCTCAACTTTAGCATCAAGGAAGTTCATCTGAGGTGAACCCATGAATCCTGCTACGAAGAGATTCTGAGGCTTATCGTAAAGGTTCTGAGGAGTATCAACCTGCTGGATGACACCATCCTTCATAACTACGATTCTGGTACCAAGAGTCATAGCCTCTGTCTGGTCATGTGTAACGTAGATGATAGTAGCATCAAGTCTCTGATGAAGCTTTGCTATCTCTATTCTCATCTGTACACGAAGCTTGGCATCAAGGTTGGAAAGAGGCTCGTCCATGAGGAATACCTTAGGGTTACGCACGATTGCACGACCCATGGCAACTCTCTGTCTCTGTCCACCTGACAAAGCCTTAGGCTTACGATCAAGTAATGCTGAAAGGTCAAGAATACGTGCTGCTTCCTTAACCTGCTTGTCGATTTCATCCTTCGGAACCTTACGAAGCTTAAGTCCGAAAGCCATGTTATCATAAACTGTCATATGAGGATACAGAGCGTAGTTCTGGAAAACCATCGCGATATCTCTATCCTTAGGCTCAACATCATTAACTACTCTGTCACCGATCTTCAACTCACCTGAAGTGATGTCCTCAAGTCCTGCTATCATACGAAGAGTAGTAGACTTACCACATCCTGAAGGTCCAACGAAGATGATGAACTCCTTGTCAGCGATCTCAAGGTTGAAATCCTTAACAGCCTCGAAACCATTGGGATACTTCTTGCAAATGTTCTTAAGTGATAAACTTGCCATTATATAACCTCCTAATAATCGGGCTCGTGCCCGTCACTAATCTACAGTATACATATACCCCGGATATAAAAAAATAGGCAACCTGCTAAAAAATCATCTCATTTTCTAGCAGATTGCCATATTGAACATTATGTATCGTAAATTTTAGCCTTTTTGCTTCTTCTCCAAAGACTCTCTGTAGTCCGGTATGGGCTCTACGGCATCACTTACTCTGACACTCTCAACATCGGCTATGTCCTTGCTATAGAATACCAACTGGTTCTTACCTCGTCTCTTAGCCTCATACAATGCAACATCGGCAGCCTTATATGCACTCTGAAAATCCTTGGCATCTCTCGGGAATACCACACCACCTATGCTGGCCGTAGCAGAATACTGTACATAATTGCCGGCTTTAAACTGATGGAAGAAATTCGCTATCCTGATACCTTCTCGCTCAAGTTGCTCATCACTCTTGATATTCTTAAGGAAAAGAACAAATTCATCACCACCGAGACGACCTATGATATCAGTAACTCTGAACTCATTGCTAAGCTGATGACCAAGTGTCTGTAAGACTTCATCACCAAATGCGTGACCCATGGTATCATTGATCTTCTTAAAGTTATCGATATCAAACAGGAACATAAGACACTGCGAATCCGGGTTCTCCGTCATATACTCCTGGATCTTACGCTCTGTAGCTATTTTATTATTCAATCCCGTAAGAAGATCGGTATCGGCCTTGTCTTCCAGATCCTTGCTCTGCTCTCCGTATTTGATCCTGTTCACTACGGAGTTCACTACGAGGAATATCAGGAATGCAAGTATGGCCACCGCAAGCTTGATGATCATATTGCGGGAATTACTCATGGCATTATCAACAACCGTATCAAAGTACTCTTTTCTGATAACGGATACAAGCTGCCAATCTGACACGCCTATAGGAGCCATGACAATTATCTTATTCTCGCCGTTCTTCTCAGCTCCAAAGATCATTCTGGTCTTTTTCTCTGCACGAAGCTTGATCTGTGCAGCAGTGAGCTTGCTTAAATTGGATTCATTAAGAACTGTAAAGAGATTGTCTCCCGATACAAATATGCTTGTTGCTCCTACCGTATCAAGAACAGCTCCCGACGAATCAACTATGGCATATGTCACTCCTCCGTAATTGTTCACGGAAAGCTTACCCAATACATCAGACGGTCTGATATACATAAATATGTCACCAAAAGACTGATCCTCAGTCTTTACCGGTGTTCTGTAGACATATGATTCATTACCGTCAATGCCATTATCTTTTACATATGTATAATTGTTACTGAATTCTTCTGCAAAATATGACGTGCCGGACAGATCAACGGATTCACCGGTTCCTCGATATCCTTTACCCTCTGTATCCGCATACACAACCATATATGCCTGAGGTACACTGGCCGCAAGATGAATTATCTGCCTGTTAGCACCGTTATCATGTCCATCAGACATATCTGCAGCCATAACTGACGCAGCGCCTCTTGCCGCTCCGGACACAAGGAGGAAATCATTCCTGAGCGCATTACCGTATAACTCCGATTCCGTGGATAACTGTCCGCCCATAGTATCTTCAGAATTATTGTAGCTCGTGATGGTGAAATTACTGATCAGGAAGACAATAACAACAACCAACAGCACTACGGGTATTCCCCATTGAACCAACAAGCTTCTATTCTCGTTCTGTTTCTTCTTCTTGCCGCTCATCATTCTCCCCTATTACCAACTCTTGTGTGTCCTCTTCTTTAGGCTCATATTTCTTAAATATTCGCTTCCAGCAAAGGCTGCATACATACGCCGGTCCGGATACACCGATCAGAGCAAAGACCGGCATGATCCTAATCCCTATGCCTGTACCGAATGTAACAACATACGGCAGAGCGATAACAACCAAAAACAGCAGTGTATACGGGAAATTGCTAATCGCAAGTAAAAACGCATTCTTGACCGTATTAAACGTATTGTTGTAAAACCTTGACAGAACCGGATATACATATACCATCACAGCCGCCATGACAATCGCCATAACAAGCATGGCTGCCGTCAGGGCCTGAGGCATATTCGGTACTGATCCCCTGAATACGATCAAAGCATCTATTCCCATTATGATCAGAGCTATAAGATTGATCAGCCAGATAAAAGTCGCCTGCTTAAAGTTCTCCTTGAATGACTTAAAAAAATCCTTGGCAATATATGATTCTTCGTTCTTAACCATCTTAAGCGTAACATAGTATAACGCCGTCCATGAAGCTCCTATCGTGAAGACAGGAATCGAACATATGATGACTAAAAGATTCAGAAGAATCAGATCTGCGATTTTCCCGAGGAAAACCATTACAGGACTATCCAGTTTGAACATTTCTATACAAAACTCCTTCTAACATTATAGTACGTATATCATTGTCTTGACAATATCTTTATATCATTTTTTCCATGGGAGTATATACGATACCGTCCTTGACACTTTGACCATCAGTATCTCTGAACCCGAGAGTATGATAAAATCCGTATGCATATGGTGCGGCATTCACCGTGATCTTTTTAAATGCCGTATTGTCACGAAGATAATTCTCCGCATATCCCAAAAGTCTTGATCCCACTCCCTGCCTGTGATAAGCTCCATCCACAAAAAGCAGAGAAAGATGATTGCCACTTCGAAGCGCAGTGACACCTATGATCCTGTCCTCTATATATGCAGCAAAGAGATGATACTGTCCGCCGACAAAAGCCTTTTTTAAGTTCGTGTCCGTCACGAACTGAGCAAACGCTTCGGTGCCTTTTTTGCCGTACTCTTCAGCCTCAAACTTCAGGAATACTCTGAATGCAAGTTCCATTGCCGTATCCCATTCGTCCTCTCTGATGCGCCGTATGCTCAGCTCTTCCATTTGGATAACAGTTCTCCCCACATATTCTTAATATGCTCGGTAAAATCTTTGAAATACTCTCCGATCGATTTCTTAATACTGTCTTTGACCACCTGTGTGGCGCTGTCTACAACCTGCTTTTCTATTGCGTCGATCGCATCATCTGCAGATTCATATGTCTTGCCGCTTAAGACTTTATCATACACATCATCAATAAGATCAGCCAGTTTATCCTGATCTACACCCATTGCAGTTGCTTTGTCATAAATATCGGCAACTTTATCCTGCAGGTCATTATCTACCTCTACTCCGTATTCATCTTCTTTTTGGGATATAAAATCCTGTATGTCCTCTCCGGATTCTATATCTCCGTCTTTCAGCGCTTCCTTTAACTCATCTATGATCACATCATAGTCTCCGGATGTAAGAGCGCTTATATCTACATCCTCCAAAGAATCTGCGGCATATACATCCACAGAACAGATATTTACTGCCGCTGCCATGACAACAATCGTCGCCATTACCGGCATCATCTTCTTTTTCATATAATTCCCTGCATAAAATTACTGTTACATTCTGTCCTTGATCCAAGAATATATATCATTCATGACCGTATCTTTATCCAATTCATTAAGAATCTCATGCCTGTCATTCTCATATGCTTTGTCACTCACATCTTTAATGCCGAGATCCTTATACTGCCTGATCACATTTCTTACTGCCACACCATATTCCCCGCATGGATCCTCGCTTCCATATATGAACAGTACCGGGAGATCCTTGGGTATCTTTTCAAGAGCTGATGTATCATGAAGTCTGTACAGAAGTTCCTTAAGTGTCATAAAACCGTTGATCGTAAATAGAAATCCACAGTTCGGATCATCTATATAAGCATCTATCACAGTTTCATCCTTAGTCAGCCAATCAAACGGTGTGCGGGGATGAATGATCCTTTTACAGTAAGAACCGAAACCCACTTTGTTCATAAGAACACTCGGGTGCCTGCTGCCCTGGAAAAGTTTAAGCACTGCGCACATAAAGCCCATCGCGCCAAGCAATCCTTTGGGCATCATAAGTGTTCCGCATATGATGGCTCCGTTAATTCCCGTACCGTATCTGGTAAGATAGTTCCTGGCAATGAGAGAACCCATGCTGTGACCGAAGAGAAATATCGGAAGCCCAGGATACTCGGCCTGAACAGTCTTTTTCAGTCTGTGAACATCTCTGACAACTACAGTAGCCGGATCTCTCTTGCAGAAATATCCCTTGGGATTGGAACCTACGGATCCACCGTGTCCAAGATGCTCATTGCCTGCCACCACAAAGCCTCTGTCGCACATATACTTCGCAAAATGCTCATATCTGCCCAGATGCTCAGCCATTCCGTGTACCAGGACCAGTATCCCTACAGGATCCGTATCCGGTACCCACTTAATGGCATGTATCTTACTTTCATTATCTCTTGAATCAAAGTAAAAATCAGTTCTGTTCATACGATGATCCTCTTAATCGTCTCTGTCAGCCCGTTCTGTATCAGCAGACAGGTGCTCCCGCCGGCATATCCTTTTCAGGATTAAGCAATACAACATTACCCTTGTCATCTTCAGCACACAAAAGCATTCCCTCTGACACCATTCCGGCAAGTGTCGCAGGTTTGAGATTGGCCAGAACAAGAACCTTCTTGCCTACCATCTCTTCCGCAGAATAGTACTGTTTAATACCCGAAAGGATCTGCTTGACCTCTGAACCGATCTGTACCTGCGAGCACAGAAGTTTTTTGGACTTGGGCACCTCTTCACACTTGATGATCTGTCCGATCCGAAGCTGAAGTTTGTCAAAATCGCCATACTCTATCTCCGGCTTTTTTTCCACGTCCATCACATCAGATGCTGCTTCTGCCTTGGTATCCTCATCAGGAAGTCCGTTCTCCTTGGCATACTCTGCACGCTGTTTAGCCTGAATAGCCTCTACCTTCTCCATCACTGCGTCCTGATCAAGTCTCGCAAAGAGTATCTTGGGAGCGTCCGTTACTTTGCTGCCTGATGCATAGAGGCCAAACTTATCAAGCTCACCATAGCATCTGATCTGCGCATTGATCTGAGAGACTATATTATCCGCAGTCTCCGGCATAAACGGTTTAAGAAGGCTTGCGCCTATTACGATTGCTTCCGTGAGATTGTACATTACCTCTGCAAGTCTGTCTTTCTTGGCTTCATCTTTGGCAAGTACCCACGGTTCTGTCTCATCGATATATTTATTGCTGCGCCTGAACACAGAGAATACCTCACTTATGGCATCAGCCATCTTAAGGTCGTCCATGCGTTTGTTGACTCTCTCCACGGCACCTGTAACAGTATTCTTAAAATCTTCATCCACTGAATCCGTAGCACCCGTACTGTTCACAATACCACCGAAATACTTGTTTGTCATGGATATCGTACGGTTGACAAGATTGCCCAGAACATTGGCAAGTTCAGAGTTGTATCTCTCTACCACGAGTTCCCATGTGATGGTTCCGTCATTCTCATAAGGCATCTCGTGAAGCACAAAGTATCTGACTGCATCCACACCGAACAGGTCGATAAGATCATCTGCGTATATCACGTTGCCCTTGGATTTACTCATCTTCTCGCCGCCCTGCAGCAACCACGGATGACCGAAAACCTGCTTGGGAAGCGGCTCCCCCAAAGCCATCAGGAATATAGGCCAATATATGGTATGGAACCTCACAATATCCTTACCTATCAGATGCAGATCGGCAGGCCAGAATCTCTTATATCTGTCACTGCTGCCTCCATCTGCGTCGTAACCGATACCGGTAATATAGTTCACAAGGGCATCCAGCCATACATAGACCACATGCTTGTCATCAAAGTCCACAGGGATACCCCATTTGAAAGTGGTCCTCGATACACACAGATCCTGAAGACCCGGAAGAAGGAAATTGTTCATCATCTCATTCTTACGGGATACAGGCTGTATAAATTCAGGATGTGTATTGATGTGCTCGATCAGGCGATCCGCATATTTGCTCATCTTGAAGAAGTATGCCTCCGCCTAGGCCGGCTTTACTTCCATTCCGCAGTCCGGGCATTTACCGTCAACAAGCTGTGACTCTGTCCAGAAAGCTTCACATTCCTGACAATATTGGCCTTCATAGGCTCCCTTATAGATATCACCCTGATCATAAAGCTTCTTGAATATCTTCTGAACCTGTCTTTCGTGATCAGGATCAGTGGTTCTGATAAATCTGTCATAAGATATATTAAGGCTGTCACATATTCCTCTTACTATGCCGGATATCTCGTCAACATACTGTCTCGGAGACACGCCCTTTTTACCGGCTCTTTCTTCGATCTTCTGACCATGCTCATCCGTTCCGGTCTGGAAAAATACGTCATAGCCCTGCTGCCTCTTAAGTCTTGCTATCGCATCGGCCATCACTATCTCATATGAATTGCCTATGTGAGGCTTGCCTGATGTATATGCAATTGCTGTTGTAATATAATATTTCTCTGCCATATTTATTCTCCGTTCAATATCCGCACGAAATCCTCTGTGTTGGCCTTTATATCTCCATGGAACACAGCACTTCCGGCTACTATCACATTGGCGCCGGCATCAAGGACTTCTTTAACGTTACTCAGCCTTATTCCTCCGTCGACCTCTAAGTCGATACTTCGACCCGAGGTCTTTATCATTCGACTGACCTGTCTTATCCTGTCCGTCGACTGAGGGAGATATTTCTGTCCTCCGCTTCCCGGTTCCACGCTCATCATAAGTATCATGTCCACATCTTCCAGATGACTTTCAAGTTTCTCAACCGGTGTCCCCGGATTAATGGACAGGCCCGCTCTGCAGCCGCAGTCTCTGATCATCTTAAGGGCAGCTCTCACATCCGGACACGCTTCCTCATGGACCGTGATCCCATTGCTCCCCAGTTCTGCAAATTTACGGATATATCTTATGGGATCCATGATCATAAGATGTGTATCAAAAAACATATCCGTACAGGGACGAATACTCTCCTGTACGCACATACCAAAACTGATGGCCGGCACAAACATACCGTCCATCACGTCTATATGGAGCCACTTCGCCCCTCCGCTCTCCGCGGCCTTTATGTCATGCTCCAGATTCTTAAAATCCGCAGCAAGTATTGATGGTGATAATATATTTAACAAGACAATTTCCTCTCCAGTCTGCTAACCCCCATCGAAAGCAATGATACTATGATCAGATATATGAGTGCTGCCGCAAGCAGAGGCATAAAAGGTTCATAGGTCTGACTTCTTATAACATTTGCACCGTGAGTAATATCAGTAAGCGCAATATATCCGCATATGGATGTCTCTTTTAACAAAGTAATGAACTCATTGGCCAATGCCGGAAGAATATTACGAAAAGCCTGTGGCAAAACAATATGCATCATGGTCTGTATATATGTCAGTCCGAGACTTCTTCCCGCATCCAACTGTCCATTGTCCACCGAAGAAATACCTGACCTGACTATTTCTGCCACATATGCACCGGAATTGATGCCGAAGGCAAGTATCGCAACAAATCTCTTGCTGATATCCGGACTTGTAAATATGACATAGTACATTATGAGCAACTGTATCATGGCAGGTGTACCACGGATGACCGTAAGATATATCCTGCATATACCGTCTGCACATGTCAAAAAGATCCCGTTCTTTTTCTTATCTCTGTCCGCAGTGGAACGTATCACTGCGACGATAAAGCCAAGCACTATACCAATAACAGCCGCGCATATCGTAACAACAAACGTTGTTCCAAGACCTTCAGTGATATATCTCCATCGTCCGCCCGCTATGAAATTGGTATAGAACTTAAGCTTAATATCTTCCATTGGTTATCCCGATTGGCTTTACTTACGTACTACAATAACCTGTGTAGCCGTTGTATAAGGTGTTGAGAAATCCACACTTAAAAGTCTGTCCTCCGTAACGGTCATTCCTGCTGCGCCAAAATCAGCCTTACCGCTTGTTACGGCGTTGATGATCGAATCAAACTCCATATCTTCGATCTTTAACTCATAACCAAGCTTATCACAAAGTGCCAGGGCCATCTCAGCATCAATACCTACGATCTTCTGATCAGAATAGAACTCATAAGGCTCAAATGCTGCATTGGTGGCCATAACAAGGGTACCATTGCTACGATCAACATCTGCGGGTGACACATAAGGACATGTTCCCTTGGTATCATCTCCGATATAGTTGGCAATGATCTGATCAAGTGTACCGTCAGCGATGAGTTCGCCCAGTGCTGTATTGATCTTCTCGGTGAGTTCCTTATTCTCCTTTGACAGGCAGATTGCATATTCCTCAAGAGCAAACTCCTCATCAAGGATCGTAAGGTCACTGTTCTTGGCTACAAACGCCTTAGCAGGCTGCTCATCTATGATCACGCAGTCCACCTTGCCCTGCTTAAGAGCCTGAATAGCGTCAGCTCCCTTATTGTATCTCTCGATCTTGGAACCCTCTTCCTCATAATCACTGGCATATATGTCGCCTGTAGTTCCAAGCTGAACTCCAATGCTCTTGCCGGGAAGGTCATCTACCGAAAATACCGTATTCTCAATGGGCTTGCTTCCGCATGCTGCCAGGGCTGCCGTCATGACAAGCGCTGCTGTAATCGCTATCAACTTTTTCATAATACATTCCTCCGTTGCTTCATAAAAAACAATATAACAAGCACTATTTTACCACTATTCCCTATTTTTTCAAAGATAATATTGCCTGATAAACCTCTCTTTTGGATATCCCACGGTCCTTTGCCACGTTCTTCATGGCAGTCTTACTGTCCATTCCTTCGCCTTCGTATATCTTCATATGTTCTTCTATGGAAATATCCGCATACTTTGACTGCCTTGCGCGCTCTATGATCTCGGGATCCATGCCTTCTATAACAAGTACATATTCACCCCTGGGCTCGTTAGTCTCATAATACTCAAGCGCCATATCAATTGACATAGGCATTACAGTCTCGAATTTTTTGGTAAGTTCCCTGCATATCGTCATCCTTCTGTCACCCAATGCATCTTTTAGTTCTTTAAGCGTGGAGATCAGATGATGAGGCGCTTCATACAGGATAATAGTACGGGTCTCTTTCGATAATTCCTTAAGGATCCGGCTTCTCTCCTTTTTGTCTGCCGGAAGAAATGCTTCAAAACAGAATCTTCTTGTGGGCAGTCCTGATAGAGTAAGGGCGACTATGAGCGCCGCCGGTCCCGGAAGTGATGTCACCGGAATTCCCTCCTTATGACACATGGCCACAAGCAATTCTCCCGGATCAGATATGGCTGGTGTTCCGGCGTCCGTGATGAGAGCGACGCTAAGACCCGACTTGAGTTTATCTATAAGCGTCCTTCCTTTTTCCGCTTTATTATGCTCATGATAGCTGGTCATGGGCGTATTGATCTCAAAATGATTGAGTAGCTTAATACTGTTCCTGGTATCCTCGGCAGCTATAAGATCCACCGAACGCAGTGTCTCTATGATCCTCGGCGACATATCGGAGAGGTTGCCTATTGGTGTTGCACACAGATATAACGTTCCTGTCATCCTATCCTCTTTCCGGACCGACGCCTGAAAATTTCAGCGCGGTTCTTATCAAACGGCTTTCCCAATACAAAGGGAAAGAATCTGTTTATCACATACGCTGCGATACTGCCCAGTATAAGCGTGATAATCACAGTGGTAATCGTAAGTGCCGGCATCCATCTGACATATCTGTATACCAGTTTCCCTGCCTGAAGTCCTGCCCACAACACATACAGATCCAGATGTATCGCCATAATAACAAGGGAATTCTTCCCGACATATATAAGCGGCGTAAACACAGAAAACCTGTCTGTATTTATTCTTATCGAACTGCATATGAATATTATTGCCAGACTTCCTGTGATACTTCCCAGATAGTATAAAACCGGATTGCCCAGAACCATATTATTCGTGTCCACCGACCAGTTGGCTATGGCAATATATATGTTGATGATCAGCAGACCGATTCCAAGTGCCAGTCTTATATAAAATGGTCCGTCAAAGAATCCGGCCTTATCAAGCACCTTTTTGCCGTAATAGCCAAGTGCCACAAAGGGCAGTACTATTCCGGCTCTTGCAAATGTCTTAAGCACATTGATGAGCGAAGTAATAAGAAGCGAATCAATATACATGTTGTATAATACCGCCAGCCTAAGCGAACAGAAATATGATATGACCGCAATAATGATAGCGCCTAGAAATACATATGTATCATATATCTTTTTCTGAAGAAGAATAAGCGACACCTGGGACAGGAAAAGTGCCGTCATAAACCACATCACCGATTTGCCGTAAAATGTCACCGAAGATATGGCATTCACTATAAATGTATGCATGTCTATCTTGTGAATATACAGATTGCCTATGTCAATAAAGAAATACAGAACCGAAAACCACAGATATGGTATGACAAGTCCTCTGTATCTTTTGTATATACGTGTCTTCGTATCTCCCACATCCGACTTGCCAAGTGACATAGTGATACCCGCTATCACAAAAAACAAAGGCATATGAAAAGAAGATATCCATACTCTGACATATTCTCCTGTATAAGCGAGATGTCCAAAAAGAACAAGTATGATACCTATGCCTTTTGCCATATCCGGATATGTCAGTCTTTCAGTTCTGTCCATAATACTCCAATAGATCCTGTGTATATACACCCGGGCGCTCATATACTATGAGCGGCTTTTCCACCGTTACTCTAGACTTGCCGTCACGCCTTGCTTCAATGAGCACCATTGTGGGCTCCTTGTCGACATATGGATACACCAATCTCATGCGTTTCGGTTCCAAATGGTACGCTACAAGCTTAACCATGATCTCGGCCAGCCGAAACGGTCTGTGGATCATATAGAAATATCCACCGGTCTTAAGCATGGATGATGCTGCTTTTGCCACATCGTCAAGTTTACATAACACTTCGTGCCTGGCTATTGTCCTGGCATCCGTGTCCCCTTTCAAACCATGATCTTCTATCATATACGGGGGATTACACGTTACAACATCCACAGATCCTTTTGGAAAAGAGTCCGGAAGACTGCATATATCTTCCTTTCTTATCTCAACTCTTTCCTGCAGGCCATTAAGGGCCACACTTCTTCCCGCCATTTCGACACTTTTTTCCTGAATGTCTATTCCTATCAGTTTTCCCGCTTCAGTCTTACCGGACATAAGTATCGGGATCACTCCGGTACCCGTACCCATATCCACTACTGTATCTCCCGCAAAAGCCTTGGCATAATTGGCCAAAAGGACCGCATCTATCCCAAAGCAAAAACTCTCCGGATCCTGAATAAGCATCAGTCCTTTATATTGCAGATCATCTATTCTCTCATTGTCATGTATAATGACACCGTTTACTTCTCTCATAAGCTCTTATACATTAAAGGGAGTACTTATGCAGCACTCCCACTTAACAGTCTCTATGTATCATCCATCAAGTCCCTGGGACTTATCCTGCTTCTCAAGCAGTGCAAGTTCTTTTAACTCTTCCTCGGAAAGCTGTTTCTCTTTCCTGTGTCTCTTCTTGAACTTAAGTTCGTCTGCGTGGTACTCATGAATCTCTTTTTCATCGCCTTCCTCTACCACGACTTTAACAAGTTCTCTCAATACATTTACACTTGCCACTTCACCCTTAAGTCCATCGGGAGTAGTCACATAATCGCCTACGCCGGGAAGTTTTTTATTGATAGCCTCGTATGTATCTTCTTCGTGCTTAAGACAACACATTAATCTGCCGCATACGCCGGATATCTTGGTCGGATTAAGCGACAAGTTCTGCTCTTTTGCCATCTTGATGGACACGGGAATAAAATCCGACAGATGTGTATGACAGCATAATGGTCTGCCGCATATACCTATACCACCGCGTATCTTGGTCTCATCCCTGACTCCGATCTGTCGAAGTTCTATGCGTGTTCTGAAAACACTGGCAAGGTCCTTGACAAGCTCTCTGAAATCCACTCTTCCATCTGCCGTAAAATAAAACAGAACTTTATTATTGTCAAACGTATATTCCGCATCTATGAGCTTCATCTCAAGACCCCTGTTGGCTATCTTCTCAAGACAGATCTTAAATGCTTCTTTTTCTTTCTCCTTGTTCTTGGCCTCCTGCTCATCATCCTTGGGGGTGGCTATCCTGATGACTTCTTTAAGCGGCTGTACCACCTGATCGTCCGGAACCTCTCTCGGGGACCCGACTACCGTTCCGTATTCCACTCCTCTGGCAGTCTCAACTATTACATGATCACCTCTCTTAAGATCATAATCCTTGGGATCAAAGAAATATATCTTACCCGCAGTACGGAATCTGACACCTATTATCTTTACCATAATCTATCAACCTCACAAATATATATTACATGCTTTGCATGCTAATTATCGGTATTCTCCTTGATCGAGAGCAGAAGAAGTTCCATGGTCAGGTCAAAATTGACATTGGCCGCCACTCTCTTTTTTGCATTGTCAAGGGCACTCAGTATATTCTCTATGCCCTCGTAGGTACTTCTTGACGCTGTACGCTTGATATTCTGAAATTCGTCTCTGAATATCAAATGATTGGCATCATTGGTGGCCTTAAACAGCAACGCATCCCTGTACCACACGGCGATGATATCCAAAAAATCGCTGATCTCAAGCTTATACTCATTCATCTGCTTTATCGTCTGGTTCAGCTCACTTATATCCATCTCATGGATGTGCTTAAGCATAGCTATGGCATCATCCTTGATCTTCTCAAACTCTTCGGATCTGGCCAGTATTTTGGCCTTACCTATATTACCTCTGGCAAAAGCAGCACATATCTCCGCTCTGTAATCGGGGATGCCTACTTCTTTCATCAGGAATTCCTTGACCAGACTGTCAGAAACAGGCTTCATATTTAGCACTACGCATCTGCTCTGTATGGTCGGAAGAAGTGCACCGAGATTATCTGTAAGCAATATTAATACAGCGTACTCCGGTGGTTCTTCCAAAGTCTTAAGCAATGCATTCTGGGCATTGCTGTTCATCTTCTCGGATTCACTGATAATATATACTCGACGTCCGCCCGAATAAGGCTTGACCGAGATGGTGCCTCCCACCTGTTCTCTGATATCGTCCACTGATATCACATTGGGCTTCTCATGCGTAACAAATACCAGATCAGGATTGGTCCCGGCAAGGGTCTGCTTGCAGGAAGCACATTCATCACATGGATCCACACCGTCTTCCGTACACAGAAGTGCGCGCGCAAATACCTTTGCTATGAATTCCTTACCACAGTATCTCTCCCCGTTGATGATATAAGCATGCGATACCTTATCACCGGCCAAAACGTTCTTAAGATGTTCAACAATCTTATCCTGTCCGATTATGTCTGCAAATCCGGCCATCTATAACCTCCAAGTCACGTCAATTCCCAGTAACGTATATTCTACGTAAAAATATCCAGCAACAAGCCCCGAATCTCTCCTATCTTGCTCAAAATGGATATATTGTCCTTCTCATCCTTCATAAGCTCCTGAGCCAACTCATCCAAGGTCTCATCTACAAGTCTTATTATACCATATACTCTGTGTCTTCCGCGCCTGTCCAAGAAATTCTCTCTGGAAAATTCATGAGATCTTGATATGACCTCATTCATGAACTCTTTGATAAGAGTTCTGTATTTGCGCATATCTTTGATATCTCTGTGCTTGGCAAGCTTATCACCCTGCATGGTGATCTCTTCCATCATCAGGGATAACTTCTCCTGCAGCTCCGCTTCGGGGATCTGACTTGCCAGAATGAACTTAAAACTGCCATCAGCCTGGGGTGTCTCCTTGGGAGTATCCACTTGCTGGACAGGTGTCATATTGTTGACTTTGATATCCATAGGCCGTCTCCGCGGTTACTTATCACCGCCCGGTACTCATGATGAAATCCGTAATATTACCGATGCACACGGCCAGATCATCATTGGGAAAACGATTGTCTATACCTGCTGCCTGTAATTTCTCTTCACTGAAATCTGCAGCATCAGCTAAGAATCTGCGGCACATCTCCTCATACTTGGGCTCTTTCTGCCCATTCTCTCTGTTAAGCGCTCTCTGAAGCCTCACGCCATCATCCAGCTCAATATATATAGGCACAACTCTGTCATGTCCATAATACTCTCTGAAAGAAATATAGGATTCCGGAGTTCCTATAATGAGATAGTCATTGTTCTTAAGATCAACCTGTGAATCATCCACGGTGAAATAATACCATATCCCATGCACCGTATCATATGATCTTAACTCTATTATCCTGCCCTCAGCCTCGAGCTCGCGCATCCTGTCTTCATCAACGAAATAGTACTGAACCCCATCTTTTTCCCTCTCTCTGATGGGACGCGTGGTATAAGGCACCACTTTTTTAAGCTTCAGCTCTTCAGCCAATAGTAACTGCCTGTATATAGTGTCCTTGCCTGATGCGCTTTTACCCATCAGACAGAATATCTTACCCATTTTGATTCCTCTCATTCGGATTATTGGGGAATACAGGGAGCATACGCTTCTTTTTTATCCGATCGCATACCCTTATATGATTGTAACGATCTTCCCCTTTCAGATTCGCTAACCATATTATAATATCCCGAATCTAATCTGTCATCTATTTCAAGCAATGCGTCTGCAAATCGTTCCAAGCCATCCCTTGTATCCATATATGTGCTGATACCGAGAATATGATCATCCGATGCAAGCTCCATCTGAATGTGATAATCATCTAACAGTATCCGCTGCAACGTATATCCGTCAATCCCGCTTCCACTTGTAAAAACAACCGCTTTGCACGGGTCATATCCCTTAACTGTCTTATATCCGCACACATCCTCCAAAACAAGCAGGCGCAGGCGCTTTAAGCCTTCCTGCCCTTTCACTCCTGTCAGCCTTTTACGAAGTATATCCGTCATGGCCAGGTGTTCGGCAACCATAGCTCCGTTTTCTTTTATGTGATGAAGCGCATTATCTATACTGGCCATCAATACGTAGGAAGGAGAGCTTGTCTGAAGAGCATACCAGAATTCCTCTATTCTTGTTATGTCAACTAAATTGCCCTGCGCATGTAATATCGCCGTCTGCGTCATTGCAGCAAGCGTCTTATGCGTACTGTGGATCACTATATCCGCTCCGGCCTTCAACGCTCCATCCGGGTATCTGTCACTGAGATCAAGATGTGCTCCGTGAGCCTCATCCACGATCAATATTGTGTCGTGATCATGACATATATCCGCCAGCACTGATACATCTGATATCACACCTTCATATGTAGGTGATGTGATCACTACCGCGATGTAACGCTGCTTTTCTTCTTCAGCCGTTCTCAGTCTGTTTTCCAGTTCTTCTGCTGATATTCCACCCCAGATCCTTGCGCTTTGTTCTGAATCTGTGGTGATCTTTATCATTTCAGGCTCAATATGATCGATCCCGATACATGCAATCTTTGCTGCGGCTGTAACAGATCTGTGGCAATTGGCCGCCATCAGTATCCTGTTCCTTTGCCAGGCACCGTCATCTCTGTACATATCCGCAACTGCGCATATCGATATATGTATACCTGCAGTGGCTCCGTTTACCAGATAATATGTATACGGACAATCATACACATGTGCTGCGTAATCCATGGCACTTCGCAGTATTCCATGAGCATCATAGAGATTGTCATAACCTTCGATCTCGGTAATGTCCATAGAATATGCCGCATCCAGAGCCGTCCCCGTGCCGCGCCTCTTGTGCCCCGGCATATGCATCGGATATTCATCGGAATTATTCAGTTTGACCAGTTCATCCTGCAGCATCTTATCCTTAATCCCAATACATGCATCAGATATCTATATCCAGCTCTACCGGACAATGATCCGAGCCGAAGATATCCGTATGAATATTGGCTCCTTTAAGCTTATCGGCCAATGATCCGGAAGTGATAAAATAGTCTATACGCCAGCCCGAGTTTTTCTCCCTGGCATGGAAACGATAACTCCACCATGAATATATCTGTTCCTTATCCGGATAGAAATATCTGTAAGTATCTATGAACCCACTGTCCATGATATTTTGGAACTTCCCTCGTTCTTCATCGGTAAATCCGGCATTGTGGCGGTTTGTCTTAGGGTTCTTTAAATCTATCTCCTTATGAGCCACATTCAGGTCTCCGCAATAGATGACGGGCTTCTTCTTCTCCAGCCCCTTTATATAAGCCAGAAAATCATCTTCAAATGTCATTCTGTAGTCAAGTCTTTTCAGTTCATCCTGTGAATTGGGCACATATACTGTAATAAAATAATAATCAGGATATTCGAGAGTGATCACTCTTCCTTCGTGATCGTGTATATCCACACCGATCCCATTAGTCACATTTAATGGTTCTTCTTTTGTAAAAATCGCCGTACCTGAGTAGCCCTTCTTTTCCGCATAATTCCAATAATCGTAATAACCGTCAAAGGCTATGTCTATCTGTCCTTCCTGCAGCTTTGTCTCCTGAAGGCAAAATATATCTGCGTCCAGATTTTTAAAAGCATCTTCAAATCCCTTCTCTCTGCATGCTCTAAGGCCATTGACATTCCATGAGATAAACTTTTTCATATGCTTCCTTTCTGTCTAATACACCTGTATCAGATATATTCTGTCCTGAGGCGGTTCTTCCTCGGGCTCCTCTTCAACGGGTTCCTGTTGCTCTTCGTTCACATCGGCATATTTCGTACCACCACACGGTGGCAGATATACCGACAGTCCTTTTCTCATATGAGTAGTGGCGTAATCAGCATCCGTCTTATTGTACCAATCGTAATTATGTCCCGGATCGGTATCATCCCAGGTAACATCCACATTATAGAACTCATCATCAAGGCATATGATATTCCACGCATGGGATTCTCCTGCATATCCCGAACAGTAATAACACGGTATCCCTGCCAGCTGCATGACATACTGAAAGGCTCTGGAATAACCTGCGCATACGGTGGATCCGGCCGCCAGCGCGCTGTAAGCACTTTGGTTGTATGGCGTCCCCAATGAATATTCATTCATCTCCGCCAAAGAATCATGTACTGCTTTTTCATATTCCTCAGGAGATGTCGGTGCTGCATTTTTGACAGACTGAGCAGCTTCTTCAAACTGCGCGCTTGTCGCTCCGATATTGTCTGCCAGAGAATTGTAGTATTCTCTGATCTCAAGACAGTTACCGTTCTTACGATATCCTGCACTGAACTTCGTATCAAGATAGAACAGTTCGGGATGATCATTAAACACCGCTACGAATGCATTGTTAAGCTGCGTTCCGGTAACATTGGTCTCTACTGCTTTAAAATGATCGTTAAGCGCCCTTGCATTGGCAAATATCTGTCGATACAGATGCTTTGACTGATCATCAAGCATCTGGTAATACGGATACATGAGCGGATCAAATTCAAGACCGTCACCTACATCGCCATATGTCAGTTCATCTTCAAGCTCTTTGGCTTTCTCATCTGTAAGTTTCTTAATATCCGGCGTAATGGATTCAAGTCCGCCGATACGAAGCTTCAGCTCATCCGGAATGAATATCTCTTCTTCCGGAGGTACTATATATCCGGTATCAATATCGGAAGATAAGTATTCTCTCGGAATAACAGGTTCAACATATGTCACATCGAAATTCTCTTCTGGTTCTTCATTATTCGTCATCGGAATTGAATACGGCTCCATATGCTCCGCTTCCGGCTCAGATGTAGACGGGCTTACTCCATCATCATCTGTCGTGACTTTTTTTCCTGTGATCAGACTGTCCAGCCCATCCTTAAAAGAAGGCACAAAAGTATACAACCCCATACATATAAGTATCAGGGCCAGTATAGCTGCAAGTATCTTGATGATTTTCCAAAAGATATTCATGATATCAACAGTTCACTGATCTTACCGGATAATATGATATCCGTATTTATGCTATTATCAGTGTTCTCCTCTTTTCTGAGCTTTTCGATAGTCTTCTCTGCTTTATTTATCGACCATCCGGCTGTATTAAGATATATCCCGTGTACACCGCATCTTAGGGCAACGGCTACGTCGGATGATATTTCATTGCCCACCATCACTGTCTGTGAAGGATCTAAAGCCTCTTCATCAAGCAGTATATGCAAAAACTCTTTCTCCGGCTTCATGATACCATAATCGGATGAAATATACATCTTATCAAAGCATTCGGCCAGGCCATTTGCTTCTATCTCCGGCATTGTAAATATCTTCGCCGCATTGGATAAAAGATATACCTTCTTACCTCTCTGCCTCAGCGCCTTAAGTGTCTCTATCGTATCCTCATAGGGATGAATATAATCTCTGGAACTTACCCTGAACAAATTTGCAGCGGCCACAGCCCAGTCACTCTGAGACACTTCAGATATCACACCCTCTATATCTGTCTCATAACGCTTTCGCAAATCATCGACAAAAACGCCACCTATGGACATACTGCATGTATAGTGTGGACATCCCTCAAATAAAAGCCTTGCGAACACTCTCTCAAGCTTTATCTCCGGACGTTTTACTCCCGTCTGAACGTGCAATCTCTGGCGTTCTCCCGCGTCAAAAAGAAAAAAAGTATCTCTCAGTCTCTTTCTCTTCCAGACACATCCATAGACATTGTAAAAATCACGCATGATTCTCCACATATGCTTATTGTGTTCATCCGTGGATATATCCAGCAACGTTCCATATAAGTCAAAAATATAGTTCTGATATTCTCTTAACATATTCTCAATTATACCATATAAAAATCGGCGCATAAGCGCCGATTTTGTATTTAAGTATTATATATGCCTATCACAACCGAATACATCTTATTCCTTTACGCCACCAATGGTAAGTCCGGTAACGAAATATCTCTGAAGGAACGGATACAGACATATGATCGGAAGCATGGTAACAACAGTTGCTGCCGCACGTATCGTCACAGGTGTGATCGTAGCAGCTCCATTCTTGGCGTTCTCAGCACTTCCGCTCTGCTGCATAACCGATGAAAGAAGCTTCATCAATTCATACTGCAGTGTCGTGTACTCTGTCTTCATACGGTTATAAAGCATTGCATCAAACCAGCTGTTCCACTGCCATACTGCAATGAAAAGTGCAATAGTTGCATACACCGGTTTACATAACGGGGATATAATATCCTTAAAGATGGTCCAATATCCCGCTCCATCTAACTGCGCTGATTCCTCAAGCGATTCCGGAATGCCTTCCATATATGTTCTCATAACCAGCATATTAAACGCGCTGATCATTCCCGGTATCCAATATACATTGAATGTACCTGTCAGTCCGAGATTCTTATACAGCAGGAAGACAGGGATCATACCGCCGTTCACATACATGGTGATAACCCAGAACAGTGAAAGCTGTGACTTGAACATAAAGTTCTTACGGCTTACTACAAATGCAAGCAACGCATTGACGAAAAGCGATGTAAGCGTTGCGATCACGGTTCTTGCCACGGTGATCTTGGCACCAACCCAGATATTCTGCATCGCAAAAACCGTCTTGTAGTTCTTCATGGAGAACTTACGCGGCCACAGGTAGATCTTTCCTCTCACCGCATCTATACCGTCATTAAATGATAAAACCACTGTATTGATAACCGGGTAAAGCGTGATTACTATGAAGACGGCCAGGAACAGAACAACGATGATCTCAAAGATCACGTCGCTGGCAGGTTGTTTTACTCTATAGTGTTTCTCATCCATTTGTTCCACCTCTTCTAGAATAACCTTTGTTCACTGTATTTTCTTGCAATAGCATTCGCTATAACAATAAGCAGAATACTAACCGCGCTCTTAAACAGGCCGGCTGCTGTACCCAGTGAATAGTCGTTTTGTGAAATACCCCACTTCAAAACATAAATATCGATCGTCTGAGATACCGACTGTACAAGACCGTTTCCTAAGAGGTACTGTACTTCGAAACCTGCATTCAATACGTTACCGACATTTATAAGAAGAAGGATCATAAAGGTGGACTTGATTCCCGGCAAGGTAATATATCTGATCTTCTGGAATCTGTCCGCACCATCTATGGAAGCCGCTTCATACAGGGCCGGATCGATTGCTGTGATCGCAGCCAAATAAATGATAGCGTTCCATCCTGTTTCCTTCCAACAGTTGGCAAAAGCAACTATCGGCCAGAAATACTTCGGAAATGCAAAGAAGTTGATTGCCTGATCGATTATGCCAAATCTAAGTAAGATATCATTCACGATACCCGTTGATGAAAGGGAATCATGCAAAATACCCGTAACAACGATCCACGAAAGGAAATGTGGAAGATATGAAACCGTCTGTATAGGTTTCTTAATCCACGTAAGTCTTACTTCGTTCAATATAATCGCAAATACTATGGCCATAATCGTCGTCGTTATCAGTGTAAGGACGCCCATCGCCAATGTATTTCGTATAACCCTGATAAATACCGGATCTCCAAACAGGAACTTGAACTTGTCCATACCGACAAATTTTGATCCAAGCAATCCGGTCTTGGGCTTATAATTCTGGAAAGCCATTATCCAGCCCGTCAAAGGCCAGTAATAGAATATCACACCGTATACAACCACAAAAAAGGAAACGATCAGAAGAAAGCTCTGCTTCTTCATCTCTTTCAGTGTGATCTTTGTCTTTTTTTCGGTTTTTGACCGATTACGTGCCATAAGTTGATCATCTCCCATTATCTCTGAAAAAGGTGGCAACAGTGTATTTAATGCAGAGTTGCCACCTTTATTTCAGGATTTCATTTTTTAAGAAAATCGGATCTTACTTGAATCCATCGAGGATTGCCTGCATCTCTGCGATGAAATCCTCAGGCTTACATGCATTGTATGCATCCATATAGTCGTTCCAACCCTTTTCGAAGTCAGAAGCCATAACTACCTTAGGAAGCCACTCATGCTTAATCTCACCCATCTTCGCCCAAGCTACACCACCGGGTGTCTCTGTTGTGAAGTTGTTAGAGAAAGAGTACATCGGGAACCAAGGTCCGTTGGTCTCTACTACAGAACCGATGAACTGAGGATATGTTGTATATCCGTATGCATTGAAGCATGCCTTAAGAGGCTCTGCCATATCATTCATGAACTCTGAAGGCTGCTCTTCAGGCTTGTTAGCGTTCTTACCATCACGGCTTGTACCATGCCACTGAGGGAAGTAAGAATACTGACATCTGTGAGCTGCCTGGTAAGTTGTATCTGCCCAGTTCTGTCTCTGCTCATCTGTACGGAAGTATAATCCGTCAGCGTCTACATCATAGTCAACGCCCTGAACACCCCAGAATCTGAGATCATGCAGTTCCTGATCCATAGCACAGTCTACGAGGAACTTGAATGCCTTGTCGATATCCTTACAATCCTTGGTGATAGCGATACCTGAAGCCTGGTTAACTGTGTCATCATATGTATGCCATCTGTTCTCCATACCGGGCTTTGTTGTAAGTCCAAGAGGAACATAGTTGCAGCCCTTAAGGTCAAGACCTGACTGCTTGAATGAATCATTAACCGTATAAGCGAAATCCCACCACTGGTCAACCATACCAAGTACGCGACCTGTAGAAAGCTTAGCTATATACTCATCATATGTCTGTGTGAAT
>JAILKC010000102.1 GCA_024694055.1 Lachnospiraceae bacterium
CTTAAACTTATATTCAGAACAAAACTGCTGTGGCTTTTTATGATCATCGCACCGATCCTTTCGGTACTTATCTTAAAAAGCAAAACGGAATACACCGCATTTGCGGATAGCGCCAAGGAGATAGTGGAACTTGAGAGTCCGGATGACAAGATAGCATATAACGGAGGAAAAGGCGAATACACCGTAAAAGTATATGATGCAGTGGCAAGCAGGCTTTCTGACAGGTTGTTAAATGATCTGGTAGAAACAGGACTTTTTGTGATATGCAGGGTGGATATGTGCGGTATGGATGTTACTGATGATATCATAGATGAGCATATAAGGTTTGATGCCTTCGAAGACAGAATGGGAGCGGCGTTATATATTCCTGCAGACTTTGATGAAAAGGTCCTTGAAGGCGAAGCCGATAATGCACTAAAGGTGTACATATTATCCGATGATGAGAGAGAGGATGCTCTTGTCGCTGAACTTAACCTTCAACTGTCTGCAATGAAGGGGATCATCGATATGTATAAGACCTATGGTGTTAATGATATGGACGCAGATGATCTTATCGAAAAAATGAATGATGCAAAAGAGTATTTCCCTGGAAAAAAGACAGTTACCGTTTCCGGTGGAGGCAGTACTGTGCTTACGGCCGAGCAGAACAATCAGAAGTCAAAGATGGGATATGCGTTTGTGTTTATGACACTGGCGTCAGTATTCTGTGGATTCTTTGTGGCATTTACTTCGATAACGGAACAGAAGAACGGGGTTCTTACAAGAATTGGACTATCAAAAGCATCCACCCTTTCATACTTTACATCAAAAGCAGTGACAGTTTTCATTATATCAGTGATATTAACAGCTTTAGAAGCGGTTTGTTCACTTGCGCTTGATATGGAAGACCTTGGAATGAGAAGAAGTGAATTTATACTGATGATATTCTTAATGGGCCTTATCTTTTCGTCAATAAGCATGTTTGTCGGAACGGTAATGGGAGAAGTGATGAGTGCGAGTATGGCGTCATTCACGATCTGGGTGGTTTCGGCACTGTTAAGCGGATGCTATTTCCCGATTGAATTCTCCGGTAAGGCATTAAAAACACTGTCCTATATGATGCCTCAAAAATGGTTCATTGACGGAACGGAGATGCTATTAGTTGGAGACAGCGGTGCACTTTCTATGTTAATATGTATAACAGCAGCATACGTGCTGGTGACAATAAGCCTTGGCAGTCTTGGACTTAAGGTAAGAAAGGCATAGAAGATGGCAGATCGCCTTAAAGAGAACTATTTTACGATTATCCGTATGATCTTGATGTTGCTTTTAACAGCATATATTCTCGGATCATATGAAGATGCAGGAGTATCTGTGTGGGTACTCCTGCTTACTTTGCTGTATATAAGTGCAATGGCACTAAAGGAACTCTTTGATGGAAAGATAAGAGCGCTTCTTCTTTTTGCAACGCTGATAATATGGGTATCCCTGATGCTTATAGGCGGCAGAGTATTTTTGCTGCTTGGAGTATATCTTGGTTATGAGTTTTTTTTGGCGTTTAATGCAGGTCCGTATCTGTATTTTTCTCTGTATCTGGTCCTTTTTGTTCCCGGGTCTGTTGATACGTTCTTTATGCTCATCGTGATCGCAATGCTTCATGCACTGTATTATCAGTACAGGTTCGTGGTCGTTCCTTACAGGGAACAGATGTATAAAGAGACTGTAACTCAACAGGATCTGAAAAGAGATATAGAACGTAAAGAATCCGCTGCGAAGGAGGCTCACAGGAAAAGCATGCTCCTTGCGGAGAATAAGATACTTGAAGAACGTGCTTCGCTTTCGCAGACCTTACACGATAAGCTCGGACATAATATCAACGGTTCCATATATCAGCTTGAGGCGTCCAAGGTGATCATGGATAAAGAACCGGAGAAGGCAAAAGCCATGCTGCAGGCTGTCATAGATCAGTTACGTACGGGGATGGATGAGATCCGGGCAATCTTAAGAAAAGAGAGACCCGAGAAGAAAAAACTCGCACTTTTGCAACTGCATGAACTGTGTGCCGACTGCATAAATAAGGGTGTACAGGCAGAACTTAATACGGAAGGTGATATGTCAAAGATCCCGGACGATCTTTGGGAAGTTATACTGGATAACATTTTCGAGGCTGTGACCAATTCACTAAAGTATTCGAGATGTAAACGGATCGACATAGGGATTATCGTACTAAATAAGATGATAAGGTGTACCGTTACGGATGACGGAGCAGGGTGCGATAAGATAGTCGACGGCATGGGACTGTCAGGTATGAGGAAAAGAGTAAGAGAAGCAGGCGGTACCATTGATTTTGAGTCGACGGATATTAATTCAATGGATATTGATGCGATCGGGCATCGCGCGGAGCATGGATTTAAGGTAAGCATGCTGCTGCCTCTTGAATAGGAGAACAGAATGGAAAAGATTAAGGTGATCATAGCGGATGACAGTGATTTTGTACGCGACGGCATGAAGATAATACTTGATGTTGATGATGAGTTTGAAGTGATCGGAAGCGCGTCCAACGGTAGGGAAGCTATTGAACTTGCCAAAAAACAGAAGCCGGATGTATTTTTGATGGATATACAGATGCCAGAGATGGACGGGATCGAGGCTACAAAGCTTATTGTGGAACAGGACCTTGGCAAGGTACTTATACTCACCACGTTTGATGATGATGAACTGGTAAAGCAGGCGCTTCTAAACGGCGCGAAGGGATATCTTATCAAGAATCATACACCTGAGCATCTAAAGCAGATGATCAAATCCGTATATAACGGGACAGGTGTCATGGAAGAGGGATTTCTTGAGTCTCTTGCGGCCGGACAGGTGACGGACGGTTTATCAAAGGGCGGATTTGACCCGGCGGGATATACGGAAAGAGAGATGGATATAGTAAAGGCTGTTGCCGACGGACTGTCCAACAAAGAGATAGCAGAGAGACTGTTTATCACGGAAGGGACGGTCAAGAACTATATCACGAATATTCTGTCAAAAGAAGGTCTTTCACACAGGACCGCGTTGGCAGTGTATTATCTAACGGGAAAGAAATAGCATACCGTGATTTTTGCTGCAATCTGATCGAAAGCCGTCATATTGTGTGACGGCTTTCAACGTATGTGGTATACTATAGGGCATGAAGAAAAAAGCGATTTTAAGTGGAATTTGCATACTGGCGATAGCGATCGTTGCAACCATTGCTCTTAAACTGGGAGTCGATACATACTCATACTATTCGAACTCAAGGATATATGGGATGGATATGGCGCATATAGTTGTAATGACATTGGTCTATTTTGTGATATCCATCATGATGCTTGAGTATATGACCAAAGTATGCATGCAGGGCACATATGACAGCGAAGCGATAGTACGCAGGAAGTTGCGCACTTTTATAATTGTGGCGATACTGGGCACGATGGCCTCGACATATTATATTCAGACTATTGCCGCAAGGATATATGTAGGTAATGACGGAATAGATGGAGTGTTTAGGCTGAGTATTACTCTGTTTATGGGCTTGGTATCAGCGCTGTCTCTTTTGATCGCCTATCTTATCAACATAAGGAATATTAAGCCTCTTAAGTTGCCCGCCGTTTCCGGAAAAAAGGGAGAGACTGCCGGATCTGAAAGAAAGCTAAGGCTTATGGCAGGGCTTGATAAGAGATTTGTTAAAGATAAGCCGGCATATGAGACCCCGGAACAGGCGGTATTTAAGAATATCAGGCGTATGATAGATGTATTTTCCGTAGGCCTGCTTTTATGGACCGGCACCAGTGTAAGTGTCAATGCCCGCGGATCCGTGATCAGGTATATTGCTGACGGGAACTGGGAGCATGGACGCAATATATTTGCTTTTACGGCATGCCTAATGGTGCTCTGTGTCAGTATGACCATATCTTCGCTTATAAGATATATTTCGGATGCTCTGATAATCACTATGGATTCAAGGGGAGAGACAATAGGACGTATGGTCGCAAGCCTTATCAAGTATCTGATCATTCTTGCGTCCATATTCATGTGCCTGTCCATACTGGGATTCAATACAGGTACGCTGGTGGCTTCGGCGGGTGTATTGTCGCTTGTTGTCGGCCTTGGGGCAAAAGAACTTATCAGTGATATAATCGCAGGCTTATTCATCATCGTAGAGGGAGAATTCAGAGTAGGAGATATCGTTACCATAGGAGAATTCAGAGGAACGGTCATGGAGATAGGCGTACGTACCACCAAGCTTGTGGATGCTGTCGGTAATATCAAGATCATCAATAACAGCCAGATAACCGATGTGATCAATATGACGAGGAATTATTCCACTGCCAATTGCGACGTGGGAATAGGATATGATGAGGACCTTGAGAAAGTAGAAAAGATCCTGACGGATGAATTCCCGGAGATGAAGAAGAGGATAAAAAAGATCAAAAAAGGACCATACTACAGAGGTGTTGTTGAACTGGCAGCAAGCAGCGTGGTGATAAGGATCGCAGCGGAATGTGCGGAAGAAGACCGCATGCAGCTGCAGAGAGATCTTAATCGCGAAGTCAAGCTTGTGTTTGACAGAAACGGCATAGGTATTCCATATCCGCAGATAGTTGTCAATGAGGGGCGTCATGATGGAGGAGACGATAAGGTTAAATAAATATATAGCCGAATGCGGTATCTGTTCAAGGCGTGACGCTGATAAGCTTATAGAGGCGGGCAGGATATACGTTAACGGAACCGTAGCCGAAATTGGCTACAGAGTCGGCGCCTTTGATGAGGTTGTATATGAAGGAAGAGCACTTAAGCCGATTGAAAAAAAGATCGTGCTTGCATACAACAAACCTGTTGGAGTTACCTGTACCGACAGAGATGAGCATGCGGAAGTTACGGTCAAGGAGGCGATAGATTATCCGGTGCCGCTTCATTATGCGGGAAGGCTTGATAAGGATACGGAGGGACTGCTGCTTCTTACCAACGACGGTGATCTGATAGATGCTCTCATGCGTGG
>JAILKC010000108.1 GCA_024694055.1 Lachnospiraceae bacterium
GGTGCTTTTGTCAATCAGGTTCGAGTCACTTTGTTATCCGCATAAAAAGGGATAGAATTACTTCTATCCCTTTTTATGCGGATAACAGGACTTGAACCTGCACGGTCTCCCACCAGAACCTAAATCTGGCGCGTCTGCCAATTCCGCCATATCCGCTTATGTTCGTCGATAAAACCGACAAAACGTATTATATACATCATCTTGACCACTGTCAATCAGAACCGATCTATGCTACGCCGTCCGGTATCTTGCTGATGATATCCTTATTTATCTTTATATAGAAGATAGTGGTGGCCGTAGCAGACATAAGTTCCGCTATAGGGAATGCCCACCATACGTTGTTGACATTGCCTGTAAGTGCAAGCAGGTATGCAGCAGGAAGAAGAACCACGATCTGTCGCAGTATGGATACGAACATGCTGTATACGCCGTTACCAAGGCTCTGGAACACGGTTCCTACCACTATACAGAATGCTGCTATCGGGAAATGGAGCGCTATGATACGAAGCGCAGGCTTACCCATGGACAGCATATGCTCGGATGCATTGAACAGTGCGAACAACTGTCCCGGAAGCACCTCAAATACAAGCAGTCCGAACAGCATGATAGTCAAAGCCATAAATATGGCCAACCGTATCGTCTTTTTCATACGGATCCTGTTCTCTGCACCGTAATTATATGCCACGATCGGCACCATACCGTTGTTAAGTCCGAACACCGGCATGAATATAAAACTCTGAAGTTTAAAGTATACTCCGAATACCGCTACCGCTGTCGATGAGAACATACCGAGTATCTGGTTCATACCGTATGTCATGACCGAACCTATGGACTGCATTATGATGGAAGGAAGTCCAACTTTATAGATTCTTATGATAGCCTTTACATCAGGTTTAAATCCCTTAATGCTTAAGTTGATCTCTTTATTTACCTTAAGATTAAAGATAAGCGCCAATACTCCTGCAAAGATCTGACCGGTGACCGTAGCCACAGCCGCTCCGGCGATCCCCATCCCGGGTGCTCCCAGCAATCCAAATATCAATATCGGATCAAGTATAATGTTGACGATTGCTCCCGTTCCCTGAGTGATCATATTATAAAAAGTCTTACCGGTAGACTGTAAGAGTCTCTCAAATATCAACTGAGTATACACGCCGAAGCTTAAGCAACAGCAGATCGTCATATAGGTCACGCCGTAAGCAATGATATTCTCATTGTCGGTCTGTCCCCTATAGAAAGGCTCAACAAGCGTCAATCCCACGATAAGGAAGATCACATAATTAAGCGCCGAAAGGAAGATGCCGTTGGTAGCCGACTTATTGACCAAATCAAAATCCTTCTCACCAAGTGATTTTGAAAGCATCGCATTGACACCGACGCCCATACCGATACCCATGGCAAACATAAGCATCTGAAGAGGAAAGGCCATTGAGACCGCGGTAAGCGCATCCTCTTCTATCCTTGCCACGAATATTGAATCCACGATATTATAAAGCGCCTGCACCAACATCGAGCACATCATCGGCACTGACATCGTTATCAACAGTTTGCCTACGGGCATGGTGCCCATTTTGTTTTCTTTACTTACAGTCTTTTCCACTTTTTCACCCGTATATGCATTAATACTTCAAAAGCCGTCACAATGTGCGACGGCTTCTGATTACCATGAGCCACGTGGGAATCGAACCCGCGACAACTTGATTAAAAGTCAAGTGCTCTACCGACTGAGCTAGTGGCCCGTATGAAAATTATGTAGGCATCAGGTAATGGCCCAAGCTGGGCCGACTGGATTCGAACCAGCGAATGTAGGGATCAAAACCCTATGCCTTACCGCTTGGCGACGGCCCAATATAGAAAAAGGTCTGCGAAGTCCCTGCAATTCCGCAAAACCTCCAGGGTGGATAGAGGGATTCGAACCCTCGGCCTCCAGAGCCACAATCTGGCGCGCTAACCAGCTGCGCTATACCCACCACAATCTTTGCCTGTAAAACGTGCCTGAAGGGATTCGAACCCCCGACCCACGGCTTAGAAGGCCGTTGCTCTATCCAGCTGAGCTACAGACACGGACGCTAGTCATCAGGATATTTCCTGCGAACTAGACAACTTTATCATTAAAGTAACAAATATGTCAATACAAATCTTCAGATTTTTCATTACCGGGGATATATTCACCCAAGCATTGATCTGAAAGGATGTTTCAATGGAAGTGGCATTTTGCCCATATCCGGGATATCCCTTAATGAAATTTGCCTTTTCCGGCCAAGCTATCCACGACCTGATTCCTATACCCGCCGGCAACCCCATCCAACTCTTCCATTGTAATGAGCCCCAGGGACGGGGTTAGTGGTCCATCTCTTCCGTATCTACGCAGAAAAGAGGAGCCCGTCGTTTATTCACTCTTCTATATCAGCACCTCATTTTCTCAAACTCTTGCTCACTGACTATTTTCGATGAAATACTAGGCGTTCTATTTGCCCAGAAAATCGCATTTTCCTTATCCCTAGTGATGCAACAGTATTTATATCCTATATCATGGTAGAGTCTATAAAACGTGCCATATTCGTCAACACCCTCCACAATAATTCCGCCCGCGATCTGTTCCAACAGTTCATCCGGAAGTTCTATACCCATGCGACCCGCAAGAGTCGTCAGTTCATCCATGGTCTTGCATTCTTTTGCCTGTTCCTTCTGCTCGTCGGTCAGGCTGTCCCACATTTTCTGTAAAGCTTCGTTCAGTTCATTGGTTTTGTTTTCGCTATCGCCCATAAAAAAGTCCCCTCCCGTCTCTATTTTTCATTGGTTCCATTATGTAGATCATCAAGCTCGTTTTTCAATCTCTTATATTTACTTATACGATAAATCCAGAACCAGAGCAACATTTTTTCAAAAATAAGCGGAGACTGTATTCTTGTACTGTGATGGCCCCCGGGGACGGGGTTGGTGGTCCATTAAAAATTTGTAGAGGGTGAAAGTTTTCTGTAAATGAGATATCCTAAGATAATTACGAGCTGAATGGTGGTTAAATATCCATTGTTCAGCTCGTTTTGGCTATATATAATTCCGTGAATTTCGTCAAGAGTTATGTTAGAATGAATGCATACTATATTTCAGTTTTATAGACGATGACAAAATCGGAGTTTTTAAGGATCACGGAGATAATGATTGAGATTACATACTTTCAACTTTTTCTATTTATAACGATAATATGGATAATCACTCGATGTTTCATAGCGATAAAATCGAAGACAT
>JAILKC010000119.1 GCA_024694055.1 Lachnospiraceae bacterium
TATATCCGGCTGTGATGGTGGTACTGTCTTTTGATTTGACTTCACAAAGATCGTAACTGTAAACGTACTGAGCGAAGTTTCCGTCACCTGCATCAATAAATATCTCGATGTCTCCACCGCTTTGTTTGCCGATGCGGAATATAACGTCGCCGTCAGAGTTTGTAACAGTCTCGATCAAAAAGGCTTTTACCGTCTTTTTATCGATATCCTTTTTCTCTTCGTCATTGCCGCCGGCGTACTCCAGATAGTATTCGCCGACGCTGTCATCACAACTTAAGTATTTCTGTGAAAGAGTACCGCCTCCGGGCAGGTTCTCTTCCCTTACTTCTTTGAATTCCTCAAAGGTGACTTCCTTCTCACCCCAGAAAGCAGAGTCGATGGTTATGAGTGCATAATTGCCGCCATCATCCTTTATGTCATATGATTCCGGCTCATAATATCCATCGCCGGTGTCCTTAGTTCCAATCTCGAATGACTTAAGCGCCGTGGCATTAACATCAAGTCTACTAAAGAAGGCCACTGCGAAGGCCAGACAAAGGCTCATTAATGTAATTGTCGTTTTTTTATTTTCTCGCATTATAAATCCTAACTAATACGCCAGTGGTTTCGATTACTACTTAATATAGTTTTCGACCTCTACTGTATCACCACACCCCTTTGTCAGTCAAGGGGAAATGCCCTGTTTTACGCACTTTCCAACGTTAATAAAAGGCAATGCTGATGCGCTTTTGACATATATGGCGAGCTTTTGTAATATAGAGTAGTAGTAACTTGTTATGAAGGATAACAGATCATGAGAATTGAACATATTGCATTGTTTGTAAATAACCTTGAAGCGGCCAGAGATTTCTTTGTGAAGTATTTTGGTGGAAGATCCAATGACGGATATCACAATGAGAAGACTGACTTTAGATCCTACTTCATCTCGTTTGATGATGGTGCAAGGCTTGAGATTATGAATAAGCCTGATCTGCCGGATGAAGATAAATCTATGGAACGCACAGGACTTTCTCACATTGCGTTCTCTGTCGGAAGCAAAGAACGTGTTGATGAGTTGACTGAGCTATTACATGCCGACGGATATTCTGTTGTGCGTGGCCCAAGGACTACCGGAGATGGATATTACGAGAGCTGTATCGCAGCGATTGAAGGAAATCTTATTGAGATTACGATTTAGCAAAAATGGAGGCTCTGCAAAAGCAGAACCTCCATTTTTTTATGTAAAAAAAATTTTTATGTAAATTAAAAAAAGTGGTTGACATATCTGGTCTATAGTTGTAGACTACAATTGGTCTATAGCTATAAACCAAACTGAGATCATATGTCGAAAGGAGCAGACGGATATCTTTATGAGTGACCTATTATTGAGCGAGAGCGAGTATAGGATGATGGATATTATATGGGACAATGCACCGGTTGAGTCGGGCAGGCTTGTCAAGTTATGCGAGAACAGACTCTCGTGGAAAAAGTCCACTACTTATACGATGCTTAAAAAGCTGTGTGAGAAGAATATTGTTAAAAACGTTGATTCAGTCGTTTCTGTGCTTGTTCCGCGAAGGGACATACAGTCACATGAGAGCGAGCACGTGGTGGCAAGAAGCTTCGGCGGTTCTCTGCCCGCATTTGTCAATGCTTTCCTTGGTAATGGAAAGATAAGCAAGAAGGAAGCAGATGAACTCATAGAACTCATTGAGACTCATATAGCTGACAATCAGTAGGCGGTTTATAAAGGTGATGATCAATATGGAGAGATTATTTCAGGATATATTACAGATGAGCATGTATGGCAGCGTGGCGATCATCGTAGTGCTCATACTCCGGAAGTGCTTTAATAACCTTCCGAAGAGGGCGACATGCCTGTTCTGGCTGATACCGGGACTGAGGCTTTTATGCCCTGTAAATATCGGATCGGTTTTCAGTATCATGAATATTGCAAAACTGCAGGGCAAGATCGGCAAAACAGATTCTGTGACAAGTGCCATGCCCGGGATGAGAGATAAGGTTGTGGCCCCGATAATTATGCGTGAGACACAAGGCGCGCACCTTGCAGCAGAAGCGACAAAAGCAGCCCTGCCGGATATAAAGACGATCGCAGCATATATATGGCTTGCCGGAATGATCGCGATCATTATGTATATGGTGATCAAAACGATAAGACTTAACAATATGCTTAAGAGCGCCAAAAGGATTAAGGGAAGTGATTGCTACCGAACCGATATCGTCGATACATCGTTTGTTCTCGGCGTAATAAGGCCCAATATTTATATTCAATCCGGCCTGTCCGAGAAAGAAGAAGCATATATACTGATGCACGAACGCATCCATTTAAAATACAGGGACCATATCACGAGGATAGTTGGAGTACTTGCGTTATGTTTTCATTGGTTTAATCCGATCGTGTGGTTCGCTTTTACAAAAATGTGTGCGGATCTTGAGATGCGATGTGATGAAGCTGTAATAGATCGGATGGGTAATTGGATCAAAAAGGATTATTGCCGTTCCATCGTAAGCCACGCTCTGGAACGCGAAACAGTGCAAAGGGGTTTGTATACGGCATTTGCCGGAGATAATCATGGTGAAAGGGAAGTAAAAATGAGAATTAAGAATCTTATTGGTTATAGGAAAGTATCAAAGATAGTTACATTGACTGTCAGTGTGTTTGCGCTTGGACTTACAATCGTTGTGTCCGCAAAGGCAAAGACAAGTAAGGATAATGCAGGACCTGCCAAGCCGGAAGTGATAACGATCACTGATGATGAAGAGATCAATGAAATTGAGGTGGCAGAAGAAGAACGCGTAGGTGCGCCTGTTTCCGTGCCCGGAAATATTCTTCTTGATATGACGGAAGAAGAGTGCCTTGAAAACTACGGTAAGGAGAATCTTCCTCTTCCTGCAGATGTCGAATACAGTGATGAGGGAAGACCATACAGCAAGACATATGATTACAGAGATACGCCTCAACTTAAGGCCTTAGCCGAAGTACTTGAAAAGGACGGCTTTACCGAATTTGATCCTGATGTTGAATACCTTGATAAACAGGGCAGTATAAAAGTGGGAAGAGAGTTATATGTATATAATGCGGAAAAGGTGGAAGGCGACAAAGAGATGGGCCTCAACGCATATATGGTATCCGATGAGTATGCCCGTGACAGCTTTGATGAGAAGAATGAAAAAGACGGTATATGGTGGACAAATATAGGGGGAGCTGAAGACGGCTGGTATATCATCCGTATCTATGATACCGTGACGGGTATCATGATAGATGCTTCAGGCACTTACGAATGGGACTGGCAATCACTGGATCTGTTCGGAAGGAACCGTTAAACAGACTTATTTCGGAAGCATATGGTTTTTGTGCAAAAGGGTTATTATACACTGGCGTGAAGATGAAAGACCGGGGAGTTGCATTCTCCGGTCTTTTGGCATATATGTGATACGACAAAACACATTAACAGATAGGCAAAGTTGGAAAAATACATAAAAATACTGAACAGAATGTAGAAAAATACATAAAGACAATGTTATAATATGTCTTTGGAGTGCTTGCACTTTGGGCAAAAAATGTAGTCGAAGGACGTTTTTGGAGAAAAAAATAATATGATAAAATCAACTGTGTTATATACTGGAGAGATTGATGACCTGGAAGTTGCTGCAGAAGAACTGTTTTCGCAGGCAGCGGGTTTTGAGTTTAAAGACAACAGCCTAGCCATCATATTCATGGATGCAGAGACAGAGTATTCGGAACTGTATGAGATGCTTAAAGAAAAGTGGACTTTTCCCATTGTTGCAGTTACTACGATAGGAATCCTTACAGGTAATGAAGGCTATTCAAGTACCGGTATCTCGATCATGCTTCTTACGTCATCTGACTCCAGATTTTCTGTCGGCATGACGGATGCTCTTAGCGTGGAGAACTATCATGAAAAGATAAAGGAAGCATATGAAAGGATTGAGAAAGATCTTGACGGCGAAGAAGTTAAACTCGTTTTGACTTATGGAGCAAAAGCGCCGCTGATGGCGGGAGATGATATAGTCAATGCTGTCGATGCACTTGGAAAGAATGTAAAGGTCTACGGAGCATTTGCTGCGGATATGTTCAACTATAAGCTGTACCGCGTTGCTCTTAATGATAAGATCGCGGCAGATGCACAGGTATTCATACTTATCTCCGGCAATCTGGATCCTAAATTCTTAAGTGTCAAGTCGCTTTCCGGAAAGGCCAACTTCTCTTATGAGGTGACTGAGGCAAATCAAAATATAGTGTTTAAGCTTGGCAGCGGAACATTTATTGAGGCTCTGGAAAAAGCGGGATTGTCTTCAGACAAGGATATGGTTGCAGGAGAATTCATCCAGACACCTTTTGTTACAGTACTTGAAAGACCGGGCGGTATGCGCGTTGAGACTCTTAGGAATCTTACTTATCTTAATCATGAGAACGGTTCCGGAATGTTCATCGGCGGAATGGAAGAAGGATCATCACTTGAGCTTGGACTGATCAATCGTGATGATGTGAAGACTACGGTGACAAAAGCTTTTGACGACATATTTGAATGGCTGGGTACAGAGGGCAAAGACTGCGGAACACTTATTTGCAATTCATGTACGGCCCGTTTCCTGGTACTTGGCAACAACGGTGTCTTAGAGGCAGAGACTTATCAGGGCAGGATCCCTGAAGGTGTATCGCTTATGGGTATGTATTCCTATGGTGAATTCTGCCCGGTCGGTGATGATAAATGGTGTAATCTGTTCCATAATTCCACCTTTACCATCCTTTGCTTCTGACAATCAATAAAGTGCAGGGTATATTTATGGAAGAACAAAATGGTTTACTTAAGGAATTAAAGCTGCAGAATAAGAAGTTGGAGCGTGAAAACCGTCGCTTGCAGACCGAATGTGATGTGTTAAAGATCATGAATGAGAAGGTAAGCAAGACCCAGCAGTTTTTCGAAAGAGATAACCAGCGACAGTTATGCTACAACAGGCAGCTTCTAAAGACATCACCTTATATTGTTGTGATGGTCAATGAAGAACTTAAGACGGTTATGGCCTCGGACGTCTTCTTTCAGATGACGGAGCATAGCAGAGATGACGTGAGGGAAGGAATGGATCTCTCCGACGCTCTTTCAGGCATTCTGGAAAAAGATGAACTTGAGATCTTTCTTGACCGTTGTGAATATGTACTTAATGAACAGGGATCGGATTCCTATCTGCTCACTTCACGTTTGGATGGAAAAGAGACCTGCTACCAGGCTGATATATGCTATTATCTTGCGCAGAATGAGGATGCCAAGGGACTCAGTATCATTCTGTCTGATATGACGGAGATCGTGGAAGCAAAAAAGCGCGCAGAGAATGCGGACAGGGCAAAGAGCAGCTTCTTGGCCAGCATGTCTCATGAGATACGTACTCCTCTTAATACTGTGTTAGGTATGAATGAGATGATACTTAGAGAGGCCAAGGATTCAGAGATACTTGAGTATTCATCCAATATTCAGTCTGCCGGACGTACGCTGCTTTATCTTATCAACAGTATCCTGGACTTTTCCAAGATCGAAGAAGGCAAGATGGAGATCTTGCCTGTAGCGTATGATACTGCATCAGTCCTTAACAATCTTGTGATATCTGTCTCTGAACGTGCCAGACAGAAAGGCCTTGATCTTGTAGTTGATTTTGATCCGAATATTCCTGCCACCATGCTCGGCGATGATGTGCGTCTGACGCAGGTTATTTTAAACCTGCTTACCAACGCAGTGAAATATACCGAAAAGGGCTCCGTCAAATTCGGCGTTCATGTAAAAGAATGTCATGATAAGATGATCACGCTTTTAATATCCGTTAAAGATACAGGTATCGGAATCCGCAAAGAGGATATACCGAAGCTTTATGAGATATTTGAGAGACTTGATGAAGTCAGGAACCGTAATATAGAAGGTACGGGACTGGGTATATCCATAGTGACCAGACTTCTTAAGATGATGGGAAGCAATCTTAATGTGGAGAGTGTATACGGTCAGGGCTCCGAATTTTCTTTTGAGATAGTTCAAAAGATCGTTGACGCCACGCCCATCGGAGATTATTCGATGCGTCTTGATGCCGCACATACACCTGTCGGCAATGAGACCCTTCGCGCACCGGAGAGCCGTATCCTTGTAGTCGATGACAATGATATGAACCTTAAGGTAGCCAAGAATCTCTTCAGGCTCTTTGACATCAAGCCGGATCTCGTGGAATCCGGTGGAGAAGCTCTGGAAAGATTGCGCTCCGGCGAGAGATATCATATGATCTTCCTTGATCATATGATGCCCAAAATGGACGGCATAGAGACTTTGAATCATATGATGGAAGAGAATCTGCTGTCAGAGGATACACCGGTGATAGCCCTTACTGCCAATGCGGTGAACGGCGCAAAGGAGCAGTATATGGCCATGGGCTTTGACGGCTATCTCTCCAAACCTATAGATGTATCCAAACTTGAACATATGCTTGAGAAATTCCTGCCAGAGGAGCTTGTAAGCCATAAACAGGCAGAGGAGATACAGACTGAGTCGGATGATGTGCAGACATTGGCAGACGCAGGCTTTGATACGGAAGCGGCACTACGCTTTACGGCAGGCGACCGCAATTTCTATTTGGAACTTGTTACGTTATTTGCGGACAGATGTGAAAGCAATCTGCCTTTGATCCGCTCTGATTATGAGAAAAAAAACTGGACTGATTATGAGATAAAAGTTCATTCGCTTAAGAGCACCGCCAGACAGATCGGTGCCAATGAACTTGCTGATCTTGCTCTTGAGCAGGAACTTGCAGCTAAGGATAAGAAGATAGATGTGATCGATGCCGGCGCAGAAATACTTTTTGCAAAATACGAAGAACTGTGTGAACTGATCCATCGTATAATTAAGCAGAAACAGTCAGATGAAGAAAACGGAAGCCTTGGAGATACTTCAGGCGCACGAAGCGGTGACAACGCTTCCGGGCAGAGTGAGACTGTGTCACATGAAGAATTCTGTGATATACTTGCTGATGCAAAAGAAAAGATCTTTAACTTTGAAGTGGAAAGTGCTCAGGCAGTCATTAAGAAACTTACGGTACTTCCGGAAAGCAGTCTTTTGCCGGCAATCCCCGAAGGAGTTTCATGTGGGGAGGTTATGGATTTACTTAAAGGCATACTGAATGCTTTGGAAGATTTTGATTCCATGACTGCGGAAGAACAGTTACAGACTCTTATTGAAACTGTAGAAAAATAAAGGAATTACAGATAAAAATGAACGAATGGATACTTGTTGTTGATGATGATTCCAACAACTTAAAAACGGCAAGTCATATATTGGTTGCCAACGGTATGCGGGCCAGCTGTGTTCACTCAGGCAGTGAAGCACTGCGCTTTCTTGAAGGAGGGCGCTGTCCGGATCTGATACTTTTGGATATACACATGCCCGAGATGGATGGTTTTGAGACTTTGGAGCGCATTCGCGCCAATGAGCAGTTCGCCGCCGTTCCGGTGATATTTTTGACTGCTGATGAAGAGAGCGGAACCGAGACGCGCGGACTTGAAGCAGGAGCGATGGATTTTATCAAAAAACCGTTTGTTCCTGAGGTTTTGATGACCCGTGTCCATCATATAGTCGAACTGACTCGTTTGAAAAATGATCTGGAGAGTCAGGTACAGGAAAAAACTGAGAAACTCAATCTTTTGAATATCCAGGTTGTTATGACGCTTTCCAAGACGGTTGAAGTCAAGGATAAATATACCAATGGTCATGCGCTTAGAGTGGCGCAGTATTCAAGAGAGATCGCTAAACGTGTCGGATATTCAAATGAAAGAGCCGAGAGTATCTATTTCATAGGACTGCTTCACGATGTCGGCAAGATCGGCGTTCCCGACAATATCCTTAATAAGGATTCAAAACTCAGTGATGAAGAATATGCGATCATCAAACAGCATCCTGTGCTTGGATGGCAGATCCTTCAGAATATTCCGGCAATTCCGGAGCTTGCCATAGGTGCCAAGGGGCATCATGAGCGATTCGACGGAAAAGGATATCCTGATGGCTTAAAAGGCGAGGAGATACCGGAAGAAGCCCGTATAATCGCCGTTGCCGATGCTTATGACGCAATGACTTCACGCAGAAGCTACCGTGATGCACTGCCGCAGGAAGTGGTCAGAGCTGAGATTGAAAAAGGCGTGGGCACGCAGTTTGATCCGGCTTTTGCAGCCATCATGCTTCAGATGATCGATGAAGATACGGATTTTGAACTGAGACAAAAGTAAGAACACGGGCTTTAATGCTTTCAATATGAATCTGGACTATAACATTTTTTTGGAAGTGGCGGTCATACCGCTTAATATTGTCCTATGTGCCTTCCTTATGATACGATACACCAATCCTACCAGGGTCAATATCGCATTCAGAAGGTTTGCTTTCGCTGTGATGATCACGGATATAGTGGATGTAGCCACGGCGATTGTCACAAGCGCACATGCATCTGTTCCCAATCCCATCCATCATCTGTTCAATATGGCGGATTCCGCTTTGGCAGCGGTTACCGGATTCCTGTTCATATATTACGTATATGCTTATTCTTCGATGAATCATTCGTCTTTGGTCAGACGTAATGTGATCAATGTGATCCTGCTTGGAACAGATTTTATACTGCTGTTTACCAATCCCTTTACCGGCTGGGTATTCACCTATGATGAGGGTGGCAACTATATTCACGAGTTTCTTTTTACGCCGGTAGCCTATGGCTTTCCCATACTGTTTTTCCTGATCGCAAGTTTATATATGCTGACACACAGAGAACGTTACAAAAAAAGCCAGTTGACAACTTTGATACTTGCCATGGTTGTGGCCGGAACTTTATTTGTTCTGCAGATGCTGTTCTTTGATGATGTGCTCATTACATTTTTCATAGCCTCTATAGGAAGTCTTATCGTATTCCTCTCATTGGAGACTCCCGAATATGAGAAGCTTATCCAGACCGAGGCTGAGCTTAATGAGGCAAAAGAGAGAGAGGCTGTCATGCAGGCCAAGGAGAGACTTTCAAGAGAAGTCATGAGAGCTCTTTCAAAGGCAGTGGATGCAAAGGACCATTATACCAACGGCCATTCCGCACGTGTGGCGAAATACGCCAAAGAGATAGCGAGGCGTATGGGCAAGACGGAGAAGGAACAGGGAGAGATATATGAACTTGGCCTTTTGCATGATGTCGGAAAGATCGGAATATCGGAAGAGATCATCAATAAGAAAGGCAAGTTGACTTATGAAGAATTCGATCAGATCAAGAAGCATACAGTCATAGGATGGGATATACTTAAGACGATCACGGAGATCCCCTGGCTGTCCAAAGGTGCCAGATGGCATCACGAAAGATATGACGGTAAGGGGTATCCGGACGGACTCTATGGCAACAATATACCGGAGGAGGCAAGGATCATATGTCTGGCGGATTGCTATGATGCCATGACATCCAAACGTTCTTATTCGTCGCCTCGTGCGCAGGAAGAAGTCAGAGCGGAGATCGAGCGTTGTATGGGCACACAGTTTGACCCGAATATAGCCAAACATCTGCTTGCCATGATAGATGAAGATACAGAATATGATCTCAGAGAAAACAGTAAAAACTAATTTATTGCAGCAGATTAATGACTGATCTGCGGTAAACATGGAAGACAGATTATGCGCTGATAATATCATGATATTGTTCTTCCGTTATATTTAAAGATAAGAGTGGTCATATCGTCAAACTGCGGTGCATCCTGCACATATTCTGCAATTGAAGCCCTGACTGCATTGTCAATATCCTCTGCGGGTGCGTCGGGATGCAGGTTGAGTGCATTTAACATCCTTTCTGCTCTGAACATCTCGCCCTCAGAGTTGTTGGCCTCGGTGATGCCGTCCGTATAGAGGAATATGCAGTCTCCGGCATTGAGCGTAAGAGTGCCGGGATCAAATACCATCCGCTTAAGAGCGGCAACAGGTGCATTGTGCACATCTTCCTCTATCTTAAACTTACCGCCTGCCCTGCATATGGCCGGGAATTCATGCCCGGCATCTATATAGTCTATGTGTCCGGTGGATAGTGTGACTACACCAAGCCATACCGTGACAAAAAGTCCTGAATCATTTTCACTTAACAGTTCTATATTGACCTCGGTGATGGCTGCGGCCACATCCGTTCCGTGCTTGGCAACGCTGTGCCTTATCTTGTCCATGGCCATGGCCATGAACATCGCTGAAGGTATGCCTTTATCCGATACATCGGCCATAACGAGAGCCAGATGATCTTCATCTACCAAGAAGAAATCATAGAAATCGCCACCTACCATCTTGGCAGGTTCCATTTTGGCATAAAGCTCGAATTCATCTCTGTCCGGGAAAGCAGGGAACTTGTGGGGCAGGAAGGATGTCTGTATCTTAGCCGCAAGTTTAAGCTCGGCATCGATGCGCTCCTTGGCCTCTTTTATCAGTTCCTTAAGTCGATCAACAGTAATGTTGATGCCGTCGGAGAGTTCATCAAATTCGATCGATTCTCTGAAATCGGCTTTTTGGTCAAGATCTCCCGCTGTGATCGTTGAGAGTGATTCGTTGAGGCTGTATACACCATGTACAACATGTTTGGCTATCAGTCTGTTGATGAGTATGAACAGTACTGCAAATACGACCATATAGATCGCAAGCAGAACGAGTATGGCAACGTTCCAGGTCTCCCATGCTTCAGCGACCGGATATACAACCACCATGAGATCGTCATTATACATCATGGTACCTACATATGAATCGACTCCGTATATGTTGCGTCTGATCATACGGCTGCTTTCGGCAGATCCGGTAAGATCGGCGGGCAGATCCAATATATCGTCATTATATGCATCACGGGGACTTCCGATTATCTTACCTTCGCCATCAAGCAGAAGATAATATCCGGTCCTTCCTACTCTTTCGTCTCTGATCCTTGATATCGTGTAAGTCTCGGATGAATTGTGATAGGTATCCACATTAAGCCCTATTTGAATGAATCCTTTTTGATTCTTTAAAGCTGCGGCTGAATAGCACATCAAGGTTTTGTCATCATAAGAGATCTCTTCCATATCCTGCACATATACATCCGTTCCTTCAAGCAGGCACAAGAATTCAGCCGATTGCTTGCCTGAATGCATATCATATCCTATATAATCATTCACAGTGGATATCCGGATGATGCCGTCGCCGTCAATGACGTTGATCTAATCCATCCAGTTCCTGTTATATTCCAGATTCCTTATAAAGTAGTTTTCGACGGAGGCATCATAATCGGGATCCGTAAAGAGTTTCGCGCCATCCTCTTTAATAAGCAACTCAATATCTTCAGCAAAACGCAGCGTGTCCCTGCTTAGATGCCGTTCCATTGCGAATATTGTATAATCCTTTAAGTCATCAAGATAAAAGGATATCATGCTTTCGGTCTTATTCTTTGCATACAGATACACAAATATCGCCGTTATGATCATAAGGGTGGCAAATGAGGCTATAAGTGCCGCAAGTATTTTACTTAGTACCAGTTTTGACAGATGTTTCTTCATAAATTATTCCGATAATATCTTCTTATTAAGGAGACCGAGATGATCGGCTTCTTCTATCTCGTCCATATGGACAAGTACTACCTTGGAACCGGTTGATATAAAGTCAAAGATCATTATAAGAGTGGCGGCCATTCCGAGGCAGGATGCGGGGATACCGAACTGATCCATGATGATACCCATACATACCAGAACACCTCCCGATACGGGCGGTATGGCAGGATTGATCAGGAATACGACGATCCATACGCTCACAAACCATGCCGGATTGATGGTTGTGCCGCTGTACTGCGTAAAGAAATATATCACTATGATAAAGCTTAGGATTCCATTGGTTGAGTGCAGCTGATTCTTAAGTGCCGTTGCGAAGGCACTGTATCCGTGATCGATACCAAGCTTAGATTCGTTGATATCAAGTGACGTTCCGTATGCTGCCATGGAAGAAGCGGTAGTGAGACCGATTATGAAAGAAGGGAATACTTTCTTAAAAAGTGCACCGATGTCGATCTTGTATTTTAAGCTTACTCTTGCAAGTTTATACAATGTGTAGAGCAGATTGATCGCAATACACATCGTAAGGGGCTTCCATGTGATGAGAATGATATCAAGACCATTGTCCCAGAACAGTTTGGTCAGATCGGCGAATATATATATCGGCAACAATCTGCATATGAACTCTACGGTGCTTATCATTATCGTATTACTCTGCAGTACCAATTCACGTACCTGAGATACCCTGTTATCAAGCAGGATCATGATGCCGCCTAAGATAACGGCAATCAGAGATATCTGCAGCATATTGCCTTCCATAAAAGGAGTAACGGGATCTGAAGGGATGATATCAAGGATCATCCTGTATATATCTTCCATACCGTTATTGACGTCTGCAGCACCATATGTAAAGCGGAAGAACGGAATGAATAATGTGCCTCCTATAACCGCTCCGAGCAATCCCGAAAACAGCGTCCGTGAAAGCATGTATCTGCCTTTTTTGCTTAGGTCAGACGTACTTTCCATCCCGCATATGCCCGAAAGGATGGAAAAGAAGATCAGTATGCCTGCAAACACACTGAGGAAACTTAAGAATATATCGGATAGTTTACATAATATGTATTCGCTTACAAAGGAAGTGAATGCCTGCGGAAGGTGAGGCCCGATAAGTCCTGCTATGACCGATGATATCAAAGCGATCAGAAGATAACTGTCGTCCCTTAGATGATTGCGTGGTATCGCAAGTGTGATCTCATTGATATGCTCCTTATAACTCCATGACGGAACCAGCCCCATATTGGCCAAAAGTATCTGAGTCTGCGGACCGGCTTCATCGGTGGTGATGGGATTGAATTCTTCACCGGCATAGGTGACCCTTAGTGTATTACGTCCGAGTCTTTTTCGCATGCTCACCGATACATCGATGGTATCAATGTAGTGAGCCCTTATATCAAGAAGCATCGATTCAAGCATGAACACGGTCTTGTTCTTACTCTGGATCTTGTACTTTTTAAGCAGGTCGTCAAGATATTCCGTGATCTCTACTATAGCTTCTTCATTCAGTTGGTATTTAAGGTTAAATACTTCCGCCATCAGTTACACACATTCATACATCCTAAAGCCTTAAAAGACTTTATTTACTCTATCTCAAATATCTTAAGGAAACCGGTCTCTTTAAAGATGTCCATTACATCCTTATTGGCATTTCTTACCACCATCCGGCCCTGATCGTCCATGATCTTCTGGGCAGTAAGCAACACCCTTAAGCCGGCGGACGATATGTATATAAGGTCCTTAAGATCAAAAATAAGTTCCTCTGTTCCTGCAAGATCTCCTATCACAGATTCGAGTTCGGGAGAAGTGACTGCATTGAGCTTGCCTTCGATGTATATTGTTAATTTATTACCGTCCTGTTGTTTAGTCGCTGTCATTTTTACTCCTCATCGCATGCAAGGCGTTCTGTCTGCTGTATATATAACATTACTATTGTACCAAAATACGAAAGAATCGTCATCATAATATCTTATCTTTAAAATGCGTAAAATGCTCCTTGAAAATGCCGCTTACAAAGAATAAAATATACTAAATCGCAGACTGAAAGATATTCTTTCAAAGGCAGGAGGTATTTATGGGCAAGAAATTCGGTGCACAACCCATAAGGGAGAGATCGAATAACAATACAGAGGCCGACAGACAAAAGAGCGGATACTATATGGATCATCCATGCGATGAAGTATTCACTTGCAAGGTATGCGGCAAAGAGATACATCCTGAAGGTGCGTCATCGGATCACAGGAATCATTGCCCGAACTGTCTGTCAAGTCTTCATCTTGATGTTATTCCCGGAGACAGATCAAGTGACTGTGGCGGTGTGATGGAGCCCATAGCGGTATGGGTCCGCGGTGACGGAGAGTGGGCGATCATTCACAGATGTAAAAAATGTGGGGCCCTGTCCTCCAACAGAGTCGCAGCGGATGACAATCCCCTTAAGCTCATGTCCATAGCAGTAAAGCCTTTGGCCAACCCGCCTTTTCCTATAGAGCGCATGCAGGATATGGCAGAGAGCCTTAAGCAGTCGGATATATAAATAAGCAGATCACGGGATAATGATATGAACGTAAGATCACGAACCGTCAATATGACGGAAGGCAATGTTGTTGCCCATATAGTGAAATTTGCACTGCCGATGTTTGTCGGCAATCTGTTTCAGCAATTATATAATCTGGTCGATTCCATAGTTGTGGGACGATTCGTGGGAGCGGATGGACTTGCTGCGGTAGGTGCCACGGGCTCTGTCACCTTTTTGTTTTTCGCACTCTGTAACGGTATCGGCAACGGCGGCGGCATCATCACTTCGCAGTTCTTTGGTACGAGGGATGATACCAATGTGCGTAAGACCATGGTCAACACGGCATATATCATGGCTGTCATGGCCTTGTCCGTCGGCGCAGTGGCCTATATTCTGACAGGACCGATACTAAGACTTCTTAATACACCGGATAAGATCATAACCGATTCGATCACCTATATGCAGCTTCAGTGTATAGGTCTTATATTTGTGGCTTTATACAACTATGCCGCATCCATGTTAAGGGCTTTGGGAGACAGCCGCACGCCTTTGATATTCTTAGTCATTTCATGCTTTATCAATGGTTTTCTTGATGTGTTCTTTGTCTGCTTCCTACACATGGGAGTATTCGGCGCTGCATTTGCGACGGTGATATCGCAGCTGCTTTCGGGTGCATCCTGCCTGATCTTTGCATTTAAGACCAATGAGTATTTTAAGTTTAATAAGGAACTGGCAAGACCTGACAGAGTACTTATCGTACGTACCGTCAGACTTGGCGTGCCGCTTTCACTTCAGTTTGCGCTTATCGCCATATCATGTATGGCATTGCAGAGAGTAGTCAATGGATACGGCGCGGTAGCGGTGGCTGCATTTACCGCCACAAGCCGCGTGGAACAGATCATACACCAGCCGTACCAGACCATGGGTGCATCCCTCTCCACATTCAGCGGACAGAATTATGGAGCCAAGAAGAATGATCGAGTGGTCATGGGACTTAAAAAGAGCATGGTCATGATGGCAGTATTTTCACTGCTTATGCTTCCGATCATTCAGTTTGGCGGAACGTGGATCGTGAAGATATTCGTGGAAGATGCGGCGGTGATAGAAATGGGCGCGGCGGCCCTTCGTATCACAAGTTATTTCTATGTATGCCTCGGCACCATATATGTGGTCAGAAGTGTGCTTACGGGTGTGGGTGATGCGGTGTTCGCCCTGCAGAACGGAATCGTGGAAGTCATATGCAGACTCACGATCCCTCTTCTTTTTACCATGATACCGGTAATGGGAGTATGGGGCATATGGTGGTCTGTCGGTGCTACATGGACCATAAGCGGCTTGACTGCGGTTGTAAGATATCTTGATTACAGTAAAAAGATCGGATTGCGACAGGAAAGGAATATGGAAGTAAATGGATGATAAGAGACTGGATGAACTGATCGAAGAGTGTGTGGCATGGATCAGGGGATTCTTTGAACATAACGGTCCCGGCTGCAACGCGGTCGTGGGTATATCGGGAGGCAAGGACAGTTCGGTGGCTGCGGCACTGTGCGTAAAAGCGCTTGGACGTGACAGGGTGATAGGAGTGCTCATGCCAAAGGGTGTGCAGCCTGATATAGATGCAGCATATATGCTTGTGAATCACTTGGGCATAAAACACATGGAAGTCAATATCGGTGAGACTGCGGATGCTATAAAAAAAGCGGTCTCAGGGGCTTTTAGTAAGGCTGATATGAGCGGATGCGCCGGAGCGAACACAGATAAGGACGGCTCTGTGACTTTGTCTGAACAGAGTCAGGTCAATATGTCACCGAGGCTCCGAATGACTACTTTGTATGCGGTATCGCAGAGCTTAAACGGTCGTGTGGTCAACACCTGTAATCTGTCTGAGGACTGGGTCGGATACTCCACAAGATACGGCGATGCGGCGGGTGACTTTGCACCCCTGTGCAGCTTCACGGTACAGGAAATCAAGGCTATAGGCCGTAAACTGGGGCTTCCCACAGAACTGACCGAAAAAGTGCCGATAGACGGTCTGTGCGGTAAGACGGATGAAGACAATCTCGGATTCACCTATGCGGTTTTGGACAGATATATAAGGACCGGTGAGATAGATGATGAGGAGACAAAGAAGATTATAGATAAGAAACATGCGGCCAATCTTTTTAAACTTAGATATATGGATTGCTTTGAATCGGGTATACCTGTTAAGGCCTGACAAGCAGCATGCCGGAGAGCATGGACTGCGCACGGAGCATGATACATGTGGAGTTAAGGTGTTAGAAAGTTTTGTGATCGTGGGCACACAGGTGCTCATACTTTTCATATTGATAGCGCTCGGATACGGGCTGGGCAAAGGCAAGATATTTAATCAGGACGGGGTCAGATGTATCAATGATCTGGTGATATATGTAGTCAATCCCTGTCTCATCATAAGTGCATTTCAGAGGAAATTCGAAATCGAACTTCTGCATAATTTTTTGCTTGCGCTTGTCGGAGCACTTTTGGCGCATGTGATATGCCTTATACTTGCATTGCTTGTATTCAGGCGTCAACCTGACGGCAAAAGAAAGGTTCTTAGGTTCGCCACCATATTTTCCAACTGCGGATTCATGGGAGTACCGCTTCTAAATGCACTTTTGGGTGCGGACGGAGTGTTCTACGGAGCAGCCTATCTTGTAGTGTTCAATCTGCTCATATGGTCATACGGTCAGTACATCATGGCCAAGGGTTCTGAAGGCTTTTCGACAAAGAAGATCATATTAAATCCAGGTGTGATCGCGGTGGTTGTGGGGCTCATATTATTCTTTACATCGACAGTTATCCCTTCTGTCATATATACGCCGATCGAATACATGGCTGCGCTTAATACGCCTGTACCGATGCTCATAATAGGCTATACGATATCAAAGTTTAAACTTAAGGATCTTGCGGGGGGGCTCGATGAGGTAAAGGTCTATCTTATAAGACTTGTGATAGGGCCGCTAATATTGCTTGGGATACTGTATGGCATGGGATTAAGAGGCTCGGTGCTTATAGCCGTCATCGTCTCGGCATCGGCACCTACGGCTGCACTTACCACGATGTTCTCGATAAAATTTGGCTGTGATGAAGAGTTAAGTGCAAGGATTGTATCGACCTCCACTTTGTTATCCATCATATCCATGACGGTCATAGTGGGGCTTGCAAGATATATAAGTTAGATAATTTAAGATCATGGAATATAAAACGGCGGATACTTCGGTATCCGCCGCATTGCATTCCGCTATGTTGTTATTCTATTGATTGTCCCAGACATATCGCTGCAGTACGCGTCTGACTGCCCCGAGATTATTCTGTTCATCCGCAGTCTTAAGGGCAAGTTCGATGGTGGTCCTTGCGGCATTGTTCTGCTCGTTGGCGAGTCTTAATCTGTCGCTTATCTGCTGCATCATCATGACGATCTTGGATGGCTTGGTCTTGAAGTATTTGCCAAGTAAAGGCCATGTGATCTCTGATATCTCGACTCTCTCGCCCTTGGCTACTGCCGTAGCAGAACGGGGTACTCCTTCAAGCATCCCCATCTCTCCGAACATCGCATCCTTGCCAAGCTGTGATAAAAGCTTCTGATCAGGTCTGCCGTAATTGAGATATATCTCGACCTGGCCGTGCTGTATCTCGTACATGCACTGGCTCGGCTCCCCCGCATTGAATATCACTTCTCCGTCCGTGTACTGCCTGATCTCAATAAATTCTGTTGCTCCTGTGCTCATTCTATTCCCCGTTCCGGAGCGATCATATGACTGCTTTGCAGACACACCACTCCCCTTAAAAACAATACTCTGTCAAATGTATACATATTTGACTTTTTGATTATACCATATTTGAGAAGAAAGTGTATAATCAATATGCGGAATATGGCCATAGTGCCCGAACAAGTTTTTATTGAGAAAAAGACCGATTTCAATTATAATACTACGTTGAAAGGAGTACCGAGAGGTGACATCGGTATACGTGGAAAATGAGAGATTTTTGTCTTAGCTGCTGTTCCACAGCGGATCTTAATGAGGGGAGATTTAATGAGATGGGGATCAGTTATATCCCGTTTCATTATACATTGGGAGATAATGAGTATGCAGACGACTGTGGTAAGACAATAAAGCCCAAGGAACTGTACGAGCGCATGTTATCAGGCGAAGACAGCAAGACCAGCCAGGTGACCGTGGCAGAGTATATCAGTTATTTTGAGAGGATCATCAAAAGTGGTCATGACGTGCTGCATGTATGTCTCTCAAGCGGTATCTCAGGCAGTTACAATTCAGCATGTGTAGCAAGAGACGAACTTAAGTATGAGTATCCGGACAGCAAGATATATGTGATCGATTCACTGGCAGCATCGAGCGGATACGGCCTGCTTGTAGACAAGATGTATGAGCTTAAGTCAGGCGGTATGGATATCGATGAACTGTATAACTGGACGGAGGAGAATAAGACAAGGCTCCATCACTGGTTCTTCACATCGGATCTGACCTTCTTTATCAAGGGAGGACGAGTGACGAAGACAGCGGGCTTTGTGGGCAATCTTTTGAATATTTGTCCGATGCTTAATGTGGACTTTGAGGGACATCTGATACCCAGAGAGAAGATCCGCGGCAAACATAAGGCCATTAAGAGGGCGGTAGAACTCATGGAACAGCATGCCGAGGGTGGCCTTGATTATGCCGACAAGGTATATATCAGTAATTCCGAGTGCTTCGATGACGCAAGGAAGGAAGCTGATCTTATTGAAGAGAAGTTTAAAAAGCTTAAGGGCAAGGTAGAGATATATGATATAGGTGCGGTAATAGGCAGCCATACCGGTCCCGGAACAGTGGCATTGTTCTTCTGGGGAGATAAGAGAGTCGACTGAGGTCGGCTCTTTTGAGCGAATAAATATCAAGTGGAGATTATATGAAAAAAATAGGGGCATTCATTAGGAATCATAAGAAAATCTGCATCATCATCGGGGTGATCATAATAGCCGCCGTTGTCGGACTCATCATCTGGAATAAGAAGAAAAAAGAAAGCGAGGCGATGCTTGGCGGCTTCATGACGGAGACCTATGTGCTTGAAAAAAGAGATCTTACCAATTACGTATCTGCTACGGGTAAGATCACTAGTGCCGAGAGCAAGGACGTAGTCATTCCCGAAATGAATACATACAAGATACTTACCATGGATGTGGCACTCGGTGATACGGTTAAGGCCGGCGATCAGATCTGTACGTTTGATACTGAAGAGATCGAGCGTAATCTTAAGTATGCGCAGGATGATCTGGCCATTTCCAAGAAGAAAACTGCCAATACAATGGATAATCAGAGCAGAGGACTGTATCAGACACAGTTGTCTGCCGTCAATAATACCAACAGGAATCTCGAGGCTCTTGACAAGGCTCACAGAGAGTATGATACGGCAACAGGCGAGAAGGCCGAGGCTTCAAGAATATATGATGAAGTCTATGACGTCTACGAAGACTATTACGATGAAGACAAGTACTACGATTATCAGGAAGAGTTGCAGAAGGTAAAGAAGGAACTGGAGAGCTACGAGAGCAAGACGACTTCGACGACTGCGGATGCGGCGGAATTTAATGCGATTAAAGAGGAACTGAATGTATATGTTAATTCAATGAATAATCAAAACGTTTCAGTTGCAAATATATCAGCAGGAGACTATTTGCCGGATTATACTCCCAGTGCTACGTTGGCGGCAGCTTTTGTTAATGGATATAGTTCATGTACAGAAGAACAGAAAAGCGAGATTACAAATATAACCCAACGCCTTAAAGCGGCTAATGACGGCTATATCAAAGCTGTGGATGAAACTGCTGCCAATCTTCAAAAATACAACGATCTTAAAGATAAAGAATCCAGACTTACAACTCTGATC
>JAILKC010000148.1 GCA_024694055.1 Lachnospiraceae bacterium
GATGCATTCACTTTTACAGACAGGAAAGCAATCGGTGTGATACAGAGACAGGTGCTGTATCCGTATGTTGGGTCGGATGAAGCAGCAAAGTATGAAAAGTTTGGCGTGAAGGCATATGATACGCCGATCGCGGCACCTTGGGATAAGTTATACAGAAAGGCTTTTCTTGATGAGAACGGGCTTGGGTACAATGAGTCCCTTCGTGTGCTTGATGACATGTTTTTTAATATGGAAGTATTTGGTTTCGCGAGGCGCGTTGAATATATCAAGCATCCTGTATATGAATATGTGCGTAACGATGGCTCGATCACATCCTCATATGTGGCTGACAGGGTAGAGCGAGACATGAAGGTGTGGAAGGCAATCGAGGAATATATAGGGCGTTATTCGGAAAGCGACGGTGTGTCGAAGAATGATGTGGCAAGGCTTATAAAAGCGTTTTGCAAGCGAGTAGTCAAATCCTACGCTATAAGCTGTAAACTGTGTCTTTTTAATAAGAATAATCATGACAGTCTTGGAGCAAAGCTTAAAAAGGCCGGGATGGTCTTAAATGAGGACATATACAGAAAAGCATTTTTGTCCGTTTCACCACGCGAAATGGAGTGGAAACTTAGGCCCGTTTTGTTCTTTGGCCGAAGAAGGATGACATTGCCCATATATATGCTTACCGTGTTGGAAGCAAGGCGATAGATGATGGAAGTCATAAAGGATCTGAACGAACTGAATAATAAACGGGTGCTGTTCGTGACCACCAAGGGGCTTGATTATATCCGCAATGTGCAGGAGGTGAAGCTGCTTATGGAAGCGGCGCCTGGGACTTACGTGATCGGATCATACAACAGAAGTTATTTTGTCAGATTGATCAGTGTGATCTTTAAATTGTCATTTACGTCATTTAAGAGATATGATGCCGTGCTTGTGGGGTTCGCGCCTCAGCTCATACTGCCTTTGTTCGGGAAAAAGATGAAGAGATCAGGCTGTATGATAACTGAAGATTTCTTTATATCCCTGTATGACACATTTTGCCATGACAGGAAAAGATTTATGCCGGATTCGATGATCGGCAGATGGCTTCATAAGCTGGATACACGGACGCTTAAGGCGGCTGATGAGATCATATGTGATACTGCCGCACACGCCGGATATTTTACCGAGGAATTTGGCGTATCAGCGGACAGATGCAAAGTATTATATATAGAAGCGGATAAGGATGTCTATCATCCGATGAACCTTGACAGGATAGACGTGATGGCTGAATATTTCGGCGATGTGGATTTAAAGGATAAAAAGATCGCACTTTACTTTGGTTCGGTACTTCCGCTTCAGGGAACCGATACGGTGATCGAAGCCATGACCGAATTGGCGACGCAGGGGTACATCTGTATATTCATAGGCCCGGCAGATAATATTGATCAGGCGATATACCACAGGTCGTGGCTGCCACAGTTAGGCCTTGCAAAACTTATCGATATATCGGACATATGTCTTGCGGGACATTTTAATGACAGGATAACCAAAGCACACCGTACCATTCCGGGCAAGGCATTCATATACGAGGCCATGCATAAACCGATGGTGCTCGGTGACAATTCGGCTAACAGGGAATACTTTGAAGAATCCGATACAGTCTGCTTTGCGCATATGAGCGACGCGGATGCAATAGTTGAAGCGGTTAAAATGTTGTCAGAAAAAGCGTAAAGTAATTTATATATATACTTGTGTCACGAAATACATACCTGTGAGCATGGCCTTTGAGGACGTTGTTACTTAGCGAGGTTTTATCGAGCTTAGTAACGTGACGTCCGAAACGGAGGCGAGAGCCGCCCGTGCGACAGGTTTGTATTTCGAGACACATCAGATAGATATTAGGAGAGACATATTAGGAGAGACATATTAGGAGGAACAGATGAACATAGTATTGTTATCGGGAGGTTCGGGCAAGCGCCTGTGGCCGTTATCCAATGATGTAAGGAGTAAACAGTTTATCAAGATATTCCCTAGGGGAGACGGGTCATACGAATCGATGGTACAGAGGATGTATCGTCAGATCAAGGAGGTCGATCCTGATGCGAGGGTGACTATAGCAACAGGCAGGACTCAGGTGTCTGCAATCCATAATCAGTTAGGCGAGAATGTAAGTATAAGTGTTGAACCATGCAGAAGAGATACCTTCCCGGCCATAGCTCTGTCTACTCTGTACCTTAAGGATAAACTTCATGTACCGGGCGATGAACCTGTAGTTGTATGTCCTGTGGATCCGTATGTGGATAAGGATTATTTTGAAGCTTTAAAGAGACTGTCAGATGAAGCAGCAAAGGGTGAAGCCAATCTTACGCTGATGGGCATGGAACCCACTTATCCCAGTGAGAAATACGGCTATATCATACCAAAGACCAAAGATGATATATCAGAGGTATCCACATTCAAAGAAAAGCCTACCGTGGATGTGGCCAAAGACTATATTGCACAGGGCGCACTGTGGAACGGAGGCGTATTTGCATACAAGATCGACTATGTGGTGAATAAGGCTCACGAACTCATTGACTTTACGGATTATACTGACCTGTTTGATAAATATGTCGATGTTACCAAGATCTCTTTCGACTATGCAGTAGTTGAGAAGGAAGATAAGATAAGAGTCATTCGTTTTTCCGGACAATGGAAGGACATGGGTACATGGAATACACTGACCGAAGCGATGGAGGACAATGTCCTGGGCAAGGGCATCCTGTCGGACAGCTGCAGTGGTGTGCATGTGATCAATGAACTCAATGTGCCGATACTGGCGATGGGTCTGACCGATGTGGTCATATCGGCTTCTCCGGAGGGAATCCTTGTATCGGATAAGGAACAGAGTTCATACATCAAGCCATACGTGGACGGCATCGAGCAGGAGATCATGTTTGCCGAGAAGTCATGGGGCAGCTACGAGGTCATCAATATCGAGAAAGAATCGATGACCGTCAAAGTCACTCTCAATCCCGGACATTCGATGAACTATCATGCGCATAATCACAGAGACGAAGTGTGGGTTGTGATAGCCGGTAACGGAAGGACAGTGATCGACGGAATGGCCCAGAATGTTGCTGCAGGAGACGTGATCACCATGGCAGCGGGTTGCAAGCATACGATAGTGGCCGATACTGAGCTAAAGCTTATCGAGGTTCAGATCGGAAGCGAGATATCGGTGGATGATAAGGTCAAATATTCGCTCTAGGGCAGAGGTGATACTTGAACAAACCTTTTAAGCTAAGCCCTGCCGGTAAGGATTATCTGTGGGGAGGCGACAGATTAAAACGTGAATACGGTAAAAGATCGGAGCTTCAACCTCTGGCTGAGACCTGGGAGTGTTCCACTCACCCTGACGGACTGTGTACTGTAGCGGACGGAGATGATGCGGGAAGCACTCTTCTTGATGTGCTTAAGGCTCATCCTGACTACATAGGTACTCATCCCGATGTAAGCACAATGGAACAGGGACAGCTGCCCATTATGATCAAATTCATAGATGCCGCGGATGACCTCTCTATCCAGGTCCATCCGGACGATATCTACGCCTATGCCAATGAAGGCGGTTCAAGAGGCAAGACCGAGATGTGGTATGTGCTTGATGCGGCCGCAGATTCAAGACTTATATTCGGCCTTACCAATGATTCGGACAGGGAAGAGATCAAGGCTGCGATAGCGGATGGGCGAGTTACTGATTTTTTGCAGAAAGTACCTGTTAAGGCCAATGATGTTTTCTATGTCAGTGCAGGCACGATCCATGCCATAGGAGCGGGTGTGGTACTGGCCGAGGTGCAGGAATGCAGTAACTTAACTTACAGGCTATATGACTATGACCGCATCGATAAGAATGGAAAAAAGCGTGAGCTTCACATAGACAAGGCTCTCGATGTCGCGTGCCTTGACTGCGCGAGTCAACCAAGACAGCCCATGCGTGTTCTAAGATACGAGCCCGGGGTAGCAAGAGAACTGTTATGTCGGTGCAGATATTTTGAGGTCAGCCGTATGCTCATCAATACGACGGGACGTAATACTATCCCGTACATGGCGGATGAACTTTCTTTCCGCGTGCTTCTATGCATAGACGGAGCCGGTGAGCTTCGTTACACATCCGATACCGACGGCAAACGTCAGACCATGAAGGTGGGTAAAGGCGACTGCATCTTCGTTCCTGCCGATTCGGTACATATAGGAATCTCGGGAACAATGTCTCTTTTGGATGTAAGAGGCTGATCACTTTTTGGAAACATCAGATTACATATATTTGCAATCTGACATCCGAACAAAGTGAAAATTTGGTCTTGTCAGAAAAAAAAACATAGTGTATAGTGGTGACCGTGACCGTCGGGTCGCGGTCATTTTGCGCATTAATGTATTTATATATATTTATATATAGTAGAAACTAAGATCATAGGAGATCATAATGGCAAAGTATCTGGTTATAGTTGAGTCACCTACGAAGGTCAAGACGATAGGTAAATTCTTGGGATCCAATTACAAGGTCATGGCGAGCCAGGGACATGTGAGAGATCTGCCCAAGTCAACGCTTGGCATAGATGTGGATGGAGATTTCGAACCGCATTATATCACGATAAGAGGCAAAGGCGACATACTTGCGTCTCTTCGTAAGGAAGTATCCAAGGCTGAGAAGATATATCTTGCAACTGACCCTGACCGCGAGGGAGAAGCCATAAGCTGGCATCTTATTGCGGCACTTAAGCTTGCTGAGAACAAGAACAGACCGGTATACAGGATCACCTTTAATGAGATCACGAAAAATGCGGTTAAAGAAAGCATTAAGAATGCACGCGAGATAGATATGAACCTCGTGGATGCACAGCAGGCCAGAAGATGCCTTGACAGGATCGTGGGATATCGTATATCTCCGGTACTTTGGGCAAAGGTTAAGCGCGGTTTGTCGGCAGGAAGAGTACAGTCGGTAGCGCTTAGAATAGTATGTGACAGAGAACAGGAGATAAGTGATTTTATCCCTGAGGAATATTGGACGATAGATGCGACGCTTGGAGTAAAGGGAAGCAAGAAGACGATCGCAGCCAAGTATGTAAGCGGTGATCAGAGCGAGCTTAAGGACAAGGCTGATGTCGATAAGCTTATGAAACAGCTTAAGGGCAAGGATATGTCCGTGGCGGAAGTCAAGCGTGGGGAGAGAGTACGTAAGATGCCCCTTCCTTTTACCACTTCCACCTTACAGCAGGAGGCCAGCAAGGCGCTCGGATTCTCTACCCAGAAGACCATGCGCGTGGCACAGCAGCTCTATGAGGGCGTAGATATAAGCGGCCAGGGTACGGTCGGTCTGATCTCGTATCTTCGTACCGACAGCACTCGTATCTCGGATGAGGCCGAGACGATGGTTCGCTCATATATTAAGTCCGCTTATGGCGATAAATATCTGGCTTCTATGGATGCGGTGCCCAAGAGCAATAAGCGTATCCAGGATGCTCATGAAGCCATCCGTCCCACTGATGTGGAGCTTTCGCCTGTAAAGATTAAGGAAGATCTAAGCCGCGATCAGTTAAGACTGTATCAGCTTATCTGGAAAAGATTTGTGGCAAGCCGCATGGCGCCGGCAGTATATGATACTGTCAGTGCGAAGTTTGAATGTGCGGGCTATAAGTTCACGGCCGCTTCAAGTAAACTCAGATTCGACGGCTTTATGAGTGTATATACCGATGCCGACGAGACAAAAGAAGAGAATAATTCGCTTTTAAATGACATAGATAATGGAACGACCGTTATCGTAAGCGATCTTCATCCGACACAGCATTTCACGCAGCCGGCGCCTCATTATACCGAGGCAAGCCTTGTGCATGCAATGGAAGAGCTCGGAGTGGGTCGTCCATCGACATATGCAACCACAATCACCACTATCCTTACCCGCAGATACATAGTCAAAGAGGGCAAGAATATCTTCGTTACCGAACTTGGTGAGACTGTGGACAAGATCATGAAGGATGCTTTCCCGCAGATAGTTGATGTTGATTTTACGGCCAATATGGAGACTCTGCTTGATGGTGTCGAGGAGGGTGTCGTTAAGTGGAAGACGATCATTGAGAATTTCTATCCGGATCTTAATGACGCGGTCAATAAGGCTGAAGCTGAGATCGAGAAGGTGGAGATACGCGATGAGCTTTCCGGTGAAAAATGTGAGCTCTGCGGAAGACCCATGTATATCAAGTACGGCCCCCACGGAAGATTCCAAGCCTGCTCAGGGTTCCCGGAGTGCAGGAATACCAAGCCGTATTATGAGAAGATCGATGTGGCATGTCCCAAATGCGGCAAGGATGTGGTCATCAGAGCCACCAGAAAGGGCAGACGCTATTATGGCTGTATAGACAATCCGGACTGTGATTTCATGGTATGGCAGAGACCTTCCGGCAAGAATTGTCCGAAGTGCGGCAAGTCGCTTCTTATCAAGGGTAATAAGCTTGTGTGCATGGATAATGAATGCGGATACAGCGAGGATAAGAAGGACGAAAAATAAGAATAGACGGATAATTGCTCCTTAATTGCGCAATATTTCGTAATATTCAAAATAGCCTGTTAAAACTTGAAATTGTCTGATAAATGTGATAAAATACCTCTGTACGTATTGGTACAGGGGTATTTATTTTGCCCGTTTTTTGGGTGTTACATATTATAGGGATATTTAAGGATCGGAGGTTAGATGAGCGGAGTTCAATTACTGGATAAGACGCGTAAGATCGGGAAACTTTTGCATAATAATAATTCCAGCAAGGTTGTCTTCAATGACATCTGCGCTGTAATGCAGGATATACTTGAGAGCAATGTGCTCGTTATCAGCAGAAAGGGTAAGGTTCTCGGTATAGACAATGATCCGCATGTAGAAGTTATCCACGAGCTTATTAAGGACAATGTCGGAGGTTTTATAGACAGTATGCTTAATGAGCGTATGCTGTCGGTATTGTCTACCAAGGAGAATGTGAATCTTGAGACTCTTGGCTTTGAGAGTACGGATGTCAAGAAGTTTACGGCCATTATTGCTCCCATAGACATTGCGGGTGAGAGGCTAGGCACACTTTTCGTATACAAGGCCGGAGATAAGTATGATATAGATGACATCATCTTATGTGAGTACGGTACGACTGTCGTGGGCCTTGAGATGCTTCGCGCGGTCAATGAGGAAAGTGCAGAAGAGTCACGTAAGATCGCGGTCGTTAAGTCTGCCATATCCACACTTTCATTTTCTGAGATGGAAGCGATCGTTCATATATTTGACGAGCTCGGTGGCATGGAGGGTATCCTTGTAGCCAGCAAGATCGCCGACAGAGTGGGTATTACGAGAAGTGTCATAGTCAATGCGCTTCGTAAGTTTGAGAGTGCAGGAGTCATAGAATCTCGTTCTTCGGGCATGAAGGGCACTTATATCAAGGTTCTTAATGACGTGGTATTTGATGAGATAGACAAATTGCGCAGAGAGACTAAAGATATTTAAATGTTTTGCCGATATCTGTATCAGATAGGGTGATGTGGCTTTGCATTTCTGCGGTGCAATGCACATATCATGTAACAACAGAACATTATAAAGGGATTTGGAAAGCTTAAAGGGATTTATTGGATGCAAGGCATCGATAGATCCCTTTTTATCTGGCTATTCACCCAATCGGTCAATATAGTCGAAAGGGTCAAAAGTGACAAAAATGAAAAATGACACAAGATATAGTTTCAAGCCGGTGAAAAATATACTATATAATGTGTTTTTGCACTTGTAATTTTTGGCGATTTCTTTATAATGGAATAGTGTGATGATTGGATCAGTATTGCCTTACTGCAACTGTCCGTATCATCATCTGTGCAGAACAGGAGGTTTTCTTTTGATCAATTCGAATGCATTTGATTACATCAATGTGCTTGACAAGGCGGCGGATGCGGCAGCGCTTCGCAATCAGCTTATAGCGAACAATATCGCTAATCAGGATACACCTGAGTATAAGCGCCAGGATGTCAATTTCGAGGCACAGCTTACCAAGGCGATGCATAACAGCAAGTACACCTCGATCGATTCGAAGGTGGCCAATCTTCGCATGAGTGCATTGAAGCCCAGACAGTTCACGGATTACTCCAATTATTCGTATAGATTGGATGGCAACAATGTCGATCCCGAGCAGGAGCAGGTTATGCTTGCAGCCAATCAGCTCAAGTATGAGGGACTGATGAAGAGCCTGACGGCAGAATTCACTAACCTGAGTACTGTTATGAAGTGACGTTTAGCACGAGCAGGGCAGGATTGGATTCAGATAGCGATTCGTGCTTGCACGAAAGAGCGTATCTGAAGACAAGACTGTAGTGCGACGCACGACATCGGACAACCGAAGGTTGGACGATAGGTCCTGCGAGAAAGGAGGATACATGGGTCTTTTTGACAGCTTTAATATAAATGCATCGGGTCTTACAGCACAGCGTTACAGAATGGACGTTATCGCCGAGAACGTGGCCAATGCCAATACCACGCGTACAGAGGACGGCAGCCCGTATAAGCGTAAGATCGTTACCTTTGAAGAGAAGAACGGAGGTCAGCCTCAGTTCTCAACGATATTCGGCAGAGTGTCCGACAGATTCAAGGGCAAGGGTGTCAAGGTCAGCGGTACCTATGATGACAATGCCACCGAAGGACATCTGGTATATGATCCTTCACATCCTGATGCTGATGAGAACGGATATGTGATGTATCCCAATGTCAATATCATCACTGAGATGACGAACCTTATCGATGCCAGCAGAAGCTATGAAGCCAATGCCACGGCATTTGAAGCCAGCAAGAATATATCGAAGTTAGGCCTTGAGATGGGTTCTTGATAACAGGAGGATTACATGGCCATAGATATTACCAATCTCTACAATATTACCAGCGGCGCCATACGTAATACGGCCGAGAACAGTTCGGCGGGTGTTACACCGCTTAAGGATACGACATCTGCTTTTGAGAGCGTGTTCAATGCGGCGCTGGACAACCTCAATGTGACGAATTCGTATCTGTCTGATGCGGAGAATGAAGAGATCAAGCTTTCCATGGGTCTTACCAATAATACCCATGATCTTACGGTAGCTCTTCAGAAGGCTCAGACGGCTTTACAATATACTGTTGCGGTCAGAGACAAGTTCTTGGACGCATACAAGGAACTTATGCAGATGCAGCTCTAAGCATAAGCTTCTTTACAAAATTTAACTGATTAGGAGATTTACACACCATGATGGACCGGCTAAAAGAGATTCCGCAGAAGATTCTCGAGTGGTGGAATAAATTTACATCCAAACAGAAGACCATTATCGTATCGGTTGCGGCCGGTGTGGTAGTGGCTTTTGCCATACTTATAACCATACTTACGAGACCTGTATACGAAGTGCTGGTGACTACGGAGTCCACGAAGGAGACTTCGCAGATCACGGAACTTTTGGAAAATGAAGGTATTACATATCAGACTTCTGATGACGGTTTACAGATCAAGGTATTAAAGGGACAGGCATCGTCTGCGAGACTTGTGCTCGGAGCCAACAATATCCCTGCGGCCGGCTATGATCTGTCCAATGTTACCGGCGGCGGATTCTCTGCCACCGAATCCGACAAGCAAAAGCAATACAAGCTTTATCTTGAGAGCCTTATGGAGACTGACCTCCAGGGCATGGCCAATATCAAACGAGCTACGGTTCAGCTTAATCTTCCACAGAATGACGGTACGCTGATATCCAAACAGGAAGACAGTTCAGCTGCCATATCCATTGAGCCGGACGGTGAGTTTACTCAGGAGAATGCGGCCAATGTAGCGAGATTTGTGATGACTGCTCTTGGCAATAAAGATGTCAGCAAGATCACGATCATAGATAACGAAGGCAATCTTTTATTCTCGGGTGACGAAGAATTCTCGATTTCCGGCGGTGCAACTTCACAGATGGGTGTGAAGCAGCAGGCTGAGAGTCTGATGCAGCAGGAAGTCAAGAAAGTTCTTCTTGGCACCAACGAATATGATCTTATAGAAGTATCTACCAATCTCGAGCTCGATTTCTCGACTACCGAAGAGACGGAGCATAATTACACTCCGGCAGAAGGACAGTCTCAGGGTGTATTAAGTCATGAGGATCTCTACGAATCCGAGGCCCAGGGTGGTACGGCTCAGGTTCCCGGTACGGACAGTAACGGTGAGGATGGCACCACTTATGTACTTCAGGACAATGGTTATTCTTCTTCGGCCGTGACCGAGCAGAACAGAGATTATCTTCCCAATGAGTACATCAAGCAAAAGACCATTCCGCCGGGACTTGTCAAATACAGCACATCATCTTTGTCAGTGGCAGCCATCAAGTATAAGGTCCTTAAGGAAGAGGATGCCAAGACACAGGGACTTTTGGACGGTGTCACATGGGATGAGTACAAATTGGCCAATTCCGAGAGACAGAAGGTAGATACGGATCCCGATCTCATAGACATGGTGGCCAAAGCCAGCGGTATCTCAACAGAGAATATCAGTTTTGTCTCTTATGAAGAGCCGATGTTTATCGACAGACAGAGGGCTGATATTACAGCCTCTGATATCATACAGATCGTTCTCATCGTAGTGATCTTAGGACTACTTGCATTTGTGATCCTTCGCAGCATGCGTACCGAGAAGGCGGAAGAAGTCGAAGAAGAACTGTCGGTGGAGAGCCTGCTTCAGTCTACGCCTGAGACAGAACTTGAGGACATTGAGCTTGAGGCCAAGTCTGAGACACGTAAGATGATAGAGAAATTTGTGGATGAGAATCCCGAAGCAGCCGCTGCACTTTTGCGTAATTGGCTGAATGAAGATTGGAATTGATTAGGAAGCGAGATACAACATGGCAATGTCTAAAAGCTCAGATGAGAATTTAACAGGACTGCAGAAGTCGGCGATCCTCCTTATAGCTTTGGGGCCGGAGCGTTCTGCTACGATCTTTAAGCATCTTAAGGAAGAGGAGATAGAGGAACTCACCCTTGAGATAGCCAATACCAGAAGCATCACTCCTCAGGTCAAGGATGAGGTGGTGGATGAGTTCTATCAGGTCTGCCTTGCACAGCAGTATATTGCAGAGGGTGGTATCAATTACGCCAAAGAACTCCTTGAAAAAGCACTTGGCGGCGAGGCTGCCATCGAAGTTATCAGCAAGCTTACTGCTTCGCTTCAGGTTAAGCCCTTTGAATTTGTTCGTAAAGCTGAGCCTTCACAGTTGCTTAACTTCATTCAGGATGAGCATCCTCAGACAATCGCTCTTATTTTGTCATATGTAGCACCTTCGCAGGCTTCACAGATCATAGCGGCTCTCCCTCAGGAGAGACAGGCGGATGTAGCCAAGAGAGTGGCTTTGATGGATCGTACATCTCCGGATGTCATCAAGGAGGTCGAGAAGATATTGGAAAGCAAATTGGCCAGTCTGGTCAATCAGGATTACACCATTGTCGGTGGTGTGGATCAGGTTGTGGAGATACTCAACTCTGTGGATCGTGGTACAGAGAAACACATCATGGAGACTTTGGAGATCGAGGAGCCCGAGTTGGCAGACGAGATCAGAAAGAAGATGTTCGTCTTCGAGGATATCCTCTTGCTCGACGACAGAGCTATTCAGAGAGTGCTGCGTGATGTTGATAATAATGACCTTGGTCTTGCGCTTAAGGGCAGTAACGAGCAGGTTCAGAATGCGATATTTAACAACCTGTCAAAGCGTCTTGCGACCATGATCAAGGAGGATATGGAATTCATGGGTCCTGTACGTATGAAGGATGTTGAGGAAGCTCAGCAGAAGATCGTTAATATCATACGTAAGCTTGAGGATGCCGGAGAGATCGTAATATCAAGAGGCGGAGGCGACGAGATCATTGTCTAGCGGACGTGGTGGCAATCTGGTCAAGTCCTTCTTTTTGGCGAGGGAAGGAATTGAACCTCGTGTCATAGATACCAACAGAATCATCGAGGAAAAACTGAATATTCTTAGAAACAACATGCCCTCATCCGCGTACAGTGAGGATTATTCCGATGATCAGTATTACAGTGAGCCCGGCTTTGAAGGCGGATTGGATGCACAGACTTTGGATGCGCTTGTCGGTGACGGGTCTTCCTATGATGACATGGGGATGGACGAAGGCGGTGAGCCTTATTCCAATGTCATAAAAGCTGAGCCTTCGGACGGCGACGGTATGTTCGCACCCATAAGTCCTGAAGTGATCCATAATGAGCCTGTATACGACGGGCCGAGTCCCGAGGAACTTATTCTCCGGGCTGAGGCTGAAATCGAGAATATGAAGCAGGCGGCCTATAATGAGATAGAGCAGCAGAAGGCTATGGGATATGAAGAGGGCAAGGCTCAGGGATACAATGACGGCAAGGCCATGGCTGACGCTGAGATAGCAGATCAGTTGGCAGCCATCGAGCAGGAGAGAGCCGGTCTTATGCAGCAATACGAAGAACTCGCTGCAGACTTAGAACCCCGCTTCGTACATACGCTTACATCGATTTATGAGAAGATCTTTGATGTGGATTTAAGCAGCCATCGAGAACTTATCCTCGGACTGCTTAAGAATGCGTTCTCGCATATAGACAGAAGCAAGAATTATCTGATACATGTAAGTCCTGACGATCATCCTTATGTCACGGAACACAAGGAAGAACTGCTTGAAAGCCTTGGCAATACAGCGGATGTTGTCATCGATATAGTCGAGGACATCACGATGAAGAGGAATGACTGCATGATCGAGACTCCTGACGGTATATTTGACTGCAGCCTTGATACAGAACTTGCATCGCTTCGCAAAAAACTTGAACTTTTATCATATACTCCGGACTAGTGTATTCCCCTGTTCGGATTTAGAATTAAGACGACAGTCGTCCATGTGGCAGTCACTATGACGCGTTGGACGATGAAATATACAGACCGGAGGAAGACTTGGAAGCGGGCAGAGTGAATTTTGATAAGTATATAGAGCTGTGCAACGAGTCTTTTTTTGCTAAAAAGGGCAAGATCGTCAATGTGGTCGGCCTTTCGATCGAATCATCCGGTCCGAACAGTAAATTGGGAGATGTATGCTACATATATCCTGAGGATCCGGAGCTTCCGCCCATCATGGCCGAAGTCGTGGGATTCAAGGAAGGCAAGACCCAGCTCATGCCTTATGACAAGGTCGAGGGTATAAGCATCGGTTGCATAGTGGAGAATACCGGGCATCCGCTCAGTGTCAATGTGTCGGATGCATTGCTTGGACATACACTTGACGGACTCGGCAGACCTACTGACGGCGCTGTTATCACAGGTGGCACACCGTATTCGGTAGAATGCGAGCCGCCGGATCCGATGAGCCGTAAGATCATATCGGAACCGTTGACTCTTGGAGTCAAAGCAATAGACGGCCTTATGACCATAGGCAAAGGACAGCGTATAGGAATATTCGCAGGCTCAGGTGTGGGTAAGTCTACACTTATGGGTATGCTTGCGCGTAATACAGTTGCTGATATCAATGTAATAGCTCTTATCGGAGAGCGAGGCAGAGAGGTCAGAGAATTCGTAGAGAGGGACTTGGGACCTGAGGGCATGAAACGATCGGTCGTGGTGGTCGCCACATCTGACAGACCGGCTCTTGAGCGTAACAAAGCAGCCAAGACTGCTACTGCGATTGCTGAGTATTTCAGGGATCAGGGCAAAGATGTGCTGCTTATGATGGACTCAATGACCCGTTTTTCCATGGCACAAAGAGAGATCGGTCTGGCTAACGGTGAGCCGCCTGTATCGCGTGGCTACCCTCCGAGTGTATATTCGGAGATGCCCAAGCTTTTGGAGAGAGCAGGATGCAGTGATGTTGGATCTATCACGGGACTGTATACCGTGCTTGTGGATGGTGATGACTTCAATGAACCCATTACGGATACGGCTCGTTCGATACTTGACGGTCATATAATGCTCAATCGTAAGCTGGCACATAAGAATCATTATCCGGCGATCGATGTATTGCAGAGCATAAGCAGATGTATGAGCCAGGTAGCCACCAAGGAACACAAGGCTACGGCGGGCAGGCTTAAAAATGTCCTTGCCACATATTCTGATGCTGAGGATCTTATCAATATCGGTGCATATAAAAAGGGCAGCAACAGCAATATCGATTATGCGATCGAGAAGATAGACGCGGTCAATGCATTCCTGATGCAGAGTACGGATGAAGCTTTTGCTTTTGAAGATACGCTTAATATGATGGACGGACTGTTTGCGGATTGATATCACCCGCATAGAACAATATGGCTGTATTCAGATATAAGATGAAAAATGTCCTTGATGTCAAGGAGAAGATGGAAGAGCAGGCCAAGGCGGCTTTTGCAGAGGCCATGGCAGCACTTAATGCCGAAGAGGAAAAGCTTCAGACACTCATAGCACGTAAAGAGTGGTATGAGGAAGACGGCAGAAGGATGCGGCAAGAGGCTTTGGATGTGTCGGAGCTTAGAGACAATACCAGGGCGATAGACAATCTCAAGGATCAGATAGCGGCGCAGGAGAAGGAAGTGGCCAAAGCACAGGCTGTGGTCGATAAGGCCAGACGTGACCTGACGGAAGCTATGCAGGAGCGCAAGATACAGGAAAAACTGCGAGACAATGCATTTGAAGAGTTCGTACATGAACTCAATGCGGCGGAGAGCAAGGAGATAGATGAGCTTGTAAGTTACAGGCACGGTCAGAAGATTAAAGAAAAAAACGCGGTGATATACAGTGATGATATGTGACACGCGTTAGCGGACTATAATTTCGGGAACGGTGAAAGATGGCAGATTTTGTTGATGAGAACGAGGCGGATTTAGCCCGATTAAAAGAAGAACAGAAGGCATTTAAAGAAGAACAGAAGCGTGCCAAGGCTGAAGCGAAAGCGCAGAAGAAGGAAGCCAAGAAAAAGGCTAAGGAACTGGCTGATGAGGAAGCAAGAATAAGCGATGATGATGGGAGCAATCTACCCGTGATCGTGACTACGATTATCATCGTATTTGTGTGGATAGCCATTATCTGTGCTCTTATCAAACTCGACGTGGGCGGCTTCGGTTCGGGTGTTCTTGCGCCCATTCTTAAAAATGTACCGGTGGTCAATGCTATTCTGCCCGACTCCGTGTCAAGGGCTGACAGGGAAGATGACGATCCGGATATAGATACTTCCGAGTATTCTTCGCTTAAAGAAGCAGTCAAAGAGATACACAGGCTGGAGGCTGAACTTGCGGATACGCAGGAGAATTCGGCTGCCAAGGATGAGCGTATATCCACTCTGTCTGAAGAAGTGAACAGACTTCAGACCTTTGAGGACAGACAGGTAGAATTTGAGCGCATCAAGAACGAATTCTACAATGAGGTCGTATATGCGCAGAACGGTCCCGGAGCAGATGAATATGTCAAGTATTACCAGAGCATGGATCCCGCCACGGCAGAATCGCTGTACAAGCAGGTCATCTTTGAAGAGCAGGTGAGTGAAGAGGTCAAGAACTATGCTCAGGCCTACTCTGAGATGAAGCCCAAGCAGGCAGCGGCCATATTTGAAGATATGACTGATGATCTTGAACTTGCAGCCAAGATCCTGTGGCAGATGGAACCTGATGCAAGAGGTAAGATCTTAGGCGCGATGGATGCAGATATCGCAGCAAGACTCACCAAGATCATGGAGCCTGATAACTAAGGATACAAGGGGATGGAAGTCACGGAGCGATCCGTATCCTTATACTTTTTACGATACTTTTTACGATACTTTTTTCGCAGAACATCATAAAGTTTTGGCACTTACAGGCCGATAAATATAACAGAGAGCTGCAATGAGCATATTTTGCCCGTTGCATGAACCTTGAAAAGTTGATAAGGAGGATGACGGATGACAGCTAATTTTGTTACAGGCTTAAGTCCCATGCAGGAACTTAAGACAAGCGTGGCTGCCAATGTGAATCCCGCCTCAGGTACAGACTTCTCCAACGTGCTTAAGAATAGCACAAGTAAAGAAGACACCGTATCAGAGCCTGTAAAGCCCCCCGTTAAGAGCGAGGACAAAGGCAAGGGACAGGAAGCAGGCATAACGGATCCGAAAGAGGACGTTAAGGCTGAGAAAACTGACAGAGCCGACAAGGCAGGCAAGACTGATAAGGCGACAGAGCTTAAAGGTGAAAAGGTCGCAGATAATGAGACCGACAAGCCCATAAGCGATGAGGCGATGGAAGAGATAGCAGAGGCAGTAGCTACGATAGTTACGACTATCACAGAAGTATTGGAGATACCGGCAGAAGAAGTCGCACAGGCGATAGAGGATATCGGACTTGTGGATATGGAACTGCTTAATCCCAATACGATCCCGAATCTGGTAGTAGAGCTTACAGATGCTACGGATGTGACCGAGATCATGACAGATGAAAAACTTTTTGCAGATGTCAAGCAGATCATGAGTGAGTCCGAGGCGGTTCTTACAGATGTTGCCAAGACACTGCAGATACCTGTAGAGGAACTCAAAGGTCAGATAGACGCAGAAGTAGCAATGCTTAAAGAAGATGTACCGATTGACGCAGTTGACGAAGATTTAACTGTAGGACAGCAGATGACATTTAAGCCAGAGATGACAGATAAGGATGAGCTCCCCGTGCAGGAGCATATATCAGAACGCAGAACTGATGCGAAGATAAGTGTGGCACAGGAGACAGATCCGCAGGTAAGAGCAGATGACTCAGAAGAGATCGCACCTGTCAGTGCAAGGCACGAGGATGATAAGAGACAGGACGCTAAAAACGGCGGAGACAGATCTGAAGGTCATATGAACTTTACTCAGACAGTTACCGATACTTTAAAAGGCATGGTAGCTGACAGAGTACAGGAGACAGCTCCTACATACAGCACTACTGCAGAACAGATTATGGATCAGGTCAGAGAATCACTTCGAATGACCATGACTGAAGATGTTACCGAGATGGAGATGAACTTACATCCCGCATCACTTGGTAATGTCAAAGTACAGGTAGCGGCCAAGGATGGTGTTATCACAGCTTCATTTACCACTGAGAACCAGCAGGTAAAGGAAGTATTAGAAGCTCAGATGATTCAGCTGAAGGACCAGATGAATGAGCAGGGTATTAAGATAGAAGCGGTCGAAGTCACAGTAAGTGCTCACGCGTTTGAACGTAATCTTAATGAAGGCGGAGAAGAACGCGGAGGACAGTCTGAAGCAGAGGCCAAGAAAAAGAAAGTCAGAGGCATCAATCTCACAGGTGGTGATCTTGCAGACATCGAGGAACTCGACGAAGAAGACAAGGTTACGGCAGATATGATGGCGAGACAGGGTAACACGGTAGATTACATGGCATAAGCTATAAGGAGAATAATATGAGCGCAATAGCAAATGTAGTTGACGGACAGATAGTCAACAACGGTAAGACAGCCGATTCATCCTCCATATCAAAAGCAGTTGAAGCCGCCAAGAAAGAAGCGGGCGGTGCTCTCGATAAGGATGCGTTCCTACAGTTGCTGGTTACGCAGATGCAGTACCAGGATCCACTGGAGCCTACAGACAATACAGCATATGTATCACAGCTTGCAACCTTCTCTACACTTGAGGAGATGCAGAATATGGGCTCTACCATGGACAGACAGAGTGCATCGGCACTGGTAGGCAAATACGTATTTATGGAAGAAACATCAGCTACCGGTGATACCAAGTCTATAGAAGGAACTGTAGACTATGTCACATTCTCAGGTAGCAAGACATATCTCTCGATCGAAGGAACTCTGTATGATTACGATAATCTGAAGACCGTTACGGATCCGGATTATACATTGGCGATCAAACTTGCAGACACATTCGTATCACAGCTTAACAAGCTGCCGAAAGTGGATGTTCTGACCAAGGACAATCTCGAAGATGTCGGTCAGATAGTGGAAGTGTACAGCACAATGAACTCATACCAGAGATCATTCTTAACCGATGAAGAGCAGAAAGTCTATAACACATATGCCGAATGGTATATGAACCAGGTAGATACTGATTCAGACGGATCTGACACATCAGGTACCACACAAGACACCGAGACAGTTGAATAATATTTCTGTACTCTGACATGGAGGGAAGCGTATGAATATCTTGGATGAGAGATTCCTTTCCGCCAGGCAGGTTCAGGGTGAGTATCTTGGAAACGGTTCTCCCGGGGGCATCAGAAAACCCGTGAGTACATCGGGAGCTTTCGGAGATATCCTTGAAAGGATACAGGAAGATGCCGTAGGGTCAAAAAAGATCAGATTTTCCAAGCATGCCACAGACAGACTGGCAACCAGAGAGATCACTCTTAATGAGGAGCAGATGGACAGGCTCAAAGACGGAGTGAGAAAAGCCGGGGTGAAGGGAATTAAGGATTCGCTGATGATCATGGACAAGCTTGCATTTATAGTAAATGTACCCAGCGGAACAGTGATCACGGCATTGGATTCCGAACTTAGCAACGAACAGGTATTTACCAATATAGACGGAGCGGTAATAGTATAGAGCCGGACCTTAATGGAGGCCAAGACTTCCGACTGACAGAAGAAGTCACTACCGCCCGATCCTAACCTTACAGGAGGGCAAACATTATGATGAGATCAATGTACTCCGGCGTAGCCGGACTAAAGACACACCAGACCAAGATGGACGTCATCGGTAATAACATCGCCAATGTCAATACCGTAGCGTTTAAGTCACAGTCAGTGACCTTCTCGGAACTGATGTATCAGACCACCCAGAACGCATCAGGCGCCAATGCAACAACAGGTACCGCAGGTATCAATGCTCGACAGATCGGTCTTGGCGTTAAGACAGGTGCCATCAATACAGCAATAAGCTCGCAGGGTGCTTCACAGACCACGAACAACCCTTTTGATATACGTATCACAGGAAGTTCATTCTTCGTAGTGAGCAACGGTCAGAATAACTACTTTACCAGAGACGGTTCTTTCTATGTAGACGGTCTCGGTAATCTTGCCATGACATCCAACGGATATAATGTTATGGGATGGCAGGTAGATCCCGCTACCATGGATATCAAGCAGGATACAGTTACTCCTCTTCGTATCATGAGCGCTGAGAACATGACCTATGCACCTGAAGCTACATCCAAGGCAAGGGTTGCAGGTATCATAGATAAGCTTGATACCAACATCACCAGTTCTTCAGGTAAAAATATGAACCTTATGTTCTATGATAATCTTGGATATTCTTACACGGCCAAGATCAATCTTAAGAGCACTTTGAACGAAGGACAGTTTGCGGTATCATTGACTGATATCGTTAATTCCGACAATGTATCACTTAAGGATGTATATAATGTAGATGACATCAGCGATATCGTTACATTCGGTTCTACACAGTCACAGGTTTCTTCGGAACTGATAAAGCTTACCAACGGATATTCTTATGATTCAACGACTACTCCTCCGGTATTCAAGCATGTTACCAGCCCTGAAGCAGCATTTGCTGATTATAAGACTACCAGAATGCCCGGTGTGAGCTACACTTTCCCGGATGGAGATCAGAACGCAGCTGCGACTGTAGTTGCAGACGGTACAGCAACCCTTGATAAGAATACACTTGAGACAGAGTATAAGCTGGTTTATTTGGGAGGTGGAAAGTACTATTATGAGGATAGCGCTTCTAATCCCGTCACAGGTAAAACTATTCCGGATGATGAAACTTGGGAAACTTTTCTTGGTGGCAGTTATCCTAATGCGACAAATATAACTGCAACAGACAACGGCGATGGCTCGATAACGCTTAATTTTAAACAGAACTTCACAGTAGGATCTCAGAATATAAATATAACGGGAGGTCTTTTTACAGAGACTCTTGATGCAACTGATATTAACAATAAGATAGCTGCATACGGTATCTCTGATGCAGGTAACGGAGTATCTTATGATATTGACGTTGCTCCAAACGGTCAGGCACAGATTACCAGAACACAGGCAACACCCGGATACACACTGTACTTTGATACAGATACAGGTAAGTTCATGGGTATAGGCGGACAGGGTAAGGAGAATACTTCTGTTACTCTTGACTTTGCAGCGTTGGCTACAGCCAAGAACGGCGAATCGGTTCCGCTTGAGAATTTCTCTGACATAAGCATAGATTTCTCTGCTACATCAATGTTCAATAACTCAGGTACATCTACCGTGGCAGCATCCAACGGTGATGCTGACAAGATCGGATCAGGACGTAAGCTCGGTCAGATGAGCGGCGTATCCATCCAGGACGACGGACGTATCTATGCTTCATATGATAACGGTATGTCAAGGCTTTTGGGACAGATCGCAGTTGCAGAGTTCCCCAATGCTTCAGGTCTTGAGAAAGAGGGAGACAACCTTTATAAGGCTTCACAGAACTCAGGCGACTTCGATGGTATCGGTATCGATATCAAGTCAGGCGGCGGTTACATGACTACCGGCGTGCTCGAGATGTCCAATGTAGACCTCTCTGCAGAGTTTACCGACATGATCACCACACAGCGTGGTTTCCAGGCTAACTCACGTATCATCACAGTATCTGATACACTTTTGGAGGAACTTGTTAATCTGAAGAGATAATGGTGTTCCTGATACAGATATATATTTTATGTAAAGGGCCGATGCTAAAATGCATCGGCTCTTTACGCTTTACAATAATATGGTATTATGTTATGTAAATCAATTATGTTTATCATGGCCGTATTGTGCAAATATGCGGGGCGATATGGGAAATACGATGCAATTACTGATATATATGGAAGCAGCAATATATGCGCTCATATTCTTTTTGGGGACTGCCATATTCAGCTTCCTTAATGTTGTCATATACAGACTGCCAAGGCATGAAGACTTTGTGACGGGAAGATCGAAGTGTCCGGACTGTGGCCATATGCTTAGTTTTGGGGATATGGTCCCGATACTTTCATGGCTTTTGTTTGGGCGTAAGTGCAGATACTGTAAAGCCAAGATCTCTGCCAGATATCCGATCGTAGAAGCTCTTGGCGGCATAGCTGCATTATTGTCAGTATACATATACGGGCTCAGTATATATGCCATCTTGGTATTTGCTCTTTGTTCGTTGCTCACCTGCGTGGGCTTTATCGACCACGATGAGATGATCATACCGGACGGGCTAAATATTGCGATTGCCACCATAGGAGTGGCGGCAGTTTTTTTGACAGAGGATACTGTCTGGTATGAGCATATAATAGGATTGTTTATCATCAGTGTGTTTATGCTTATCCTGGCGCTTATCATACCGCAGGCTTTCGGCGGCGGTGATATTAAGCTTATGGCAGGCTGCGGTCTGTTCCTTGGTTGGAAGAATACTGTATTTGCGTTTTTGCAGCGGTAGTGATCGGTGGGATCTTCGCGGCTTTTAAGATGATAAAGAAAGAAATGGGTAAAAAGGATCTTATTCCTTTTTGACCATTCATATGCGTGGGAGTGGTACTTGCGGTGTTTGTCGGTGATATGGTGATGGACATCTATTTGGGTACTCTATCGGTAGCACTTTTTATGCATATAATTATATGTCTTTAACGCTGATATGTCAAATGGTGGACCGGTGGGGGACGGGGTTAGTGGTCCGTTTTTTGTCCTGGTTAATACAAATTAATTTAAACAAAGAAGAAACAGAAAGTATCCACCTTCAGGTCACTTCATATTACGAAAGAATTGTCACATTTGAGAATATGTCGTATAAATATATGTGAGGGATAAATGAATGTGGAGATATGACCATGAAACTTACAGGAGATCTTAAGAATCAGGTAGAAAAGGCTGAATCGAAAGACGAAAAGAAGAGCCTTATTGAAAATGCTGGGATGGAACTGACCGAAGACGAACTGAACATGGTTGCAGGTGGTACAGTAATTGAGACTTTGGATCCATTTATTGACCCCGATGAGTGTCCTGATTTTCAACTGCCTCCGGTCTACCAGCACACACCAGGTCATCCTTAGGTATATTGATTGGTATAATAAAGACACAATTATCGTTAGTGAGTGTGTTTATGGAACTTGTAGGCGAACTGAAAAGCAAAGTAGAGAAAACTGAAAATCTTGATGAAGCAAAGAAGATGATCGAGGACGCAGGCATGATCCTTGATGACGCAGAATTGAATCAGGTGACGGGCGGCGCCAGCTTTGGCTCTTACGACCGTGAGACAAGAAAACCAAGTAAACCGCCTCATCAAACCTTTTGATGAGCCTGGGGGACGGAGTCATTGGCTGATTATTTGTTATCAAGGTAACTTCTAAAACACAAGAAAGGTGATGTTGTAGCATCTTTTGAAAATTATTCCGATGCCCAAGCATGTGCAACTGCTCATGGATTTAATTGCGACAGGATCGTATGGTATGAACTGCAAGAAATGAGAAGAAGAAAGTGGTGGTGGGAGTTCTGGAAGTAAGCGTATCAAAGAATAATATGCCTTGATTGATAAAGAACCCTCGTTACCTAAATCAACCGGTAACGAGGGTATTCTGTTTATGCTGTTGTAATGCGCAAATCCGGCGGTTCCTGACACTGATCGACTTGCGGGACGGAGTTGGTGGCAGGTGCGGCACACAAAACACACTTAACGCGTATACATTATCTTTTTTTACATCCTTCTTTTTTGTGCTATACTGTAAATGTTGC
>JAILKC010000150.1 GCA_024694055.1 Lachnospiraceae bacterium
TCAACATTGTAGTTAAATAATCATTATAAGCATTAGAGTGGCGAAGACCGGCTCAGAGTCAGTCTTCGCCGCTTTGGTGTATATGGTATATATATGGCCGAACAGAATCTTGAAGTAAGAGGCAGGGTATTCCGTACCCAATCGGACTACGCACAGGCCCTTATAGACGACAAGTTAATACAGCGTATAGAAAAGGATGTAGACAAGGAAGATCCTGCCGCGGTGAGCAAGTTAAGAGAAGAACTTGAAAACGGAAGGTATCATTTTAATACGCTTGTAGGCGATGATTATATAGATGAGATCATAGACCTTGATGAAAAATACAGGCGTAATCCGCCGGTGACCGGCAAGGACGGTAAGAACAAGAAAAAGGGCGCCGGTAAGGCTGCAAAAGTAAAAAATAAGTCTCTTGATGATTATGATGCTACCATGCAGCAACAGATCCTTAAGGAGTTTAAGAAAAACCAGTTAAAGAGAAGAGCAGTATTGGTATTCCTAGCACTGTGTATACTTGGATCAGTCGGTTATCTTGTCTTTTATTTTGCTCTGTATGAGAAAAATGACATGGAATATACAGAGCTTGCCGAGCTTAAGCAGGAAGACATCGGTGGGACAGTGGTCATCAATTACGAGGAAGCCAAGGATAAACCACCCGTACTTAAAAAGTATGAGACTCTGTATCAGAAAAACAGAAAGCTCGTAGGTTGGATCACAATAGAAGGTTGTGGGATAGATTACCCTGTGATGCAGACCTCGAACAATGATTATTATCTTGATCATAATTACAATCAGGATTATGACAAGAATGGTTCGATATTCATGGATAAGGACTGTACACCCGCTTTTCCGAATGACAATATGATTATCTACGGTCATCATATGAAGTCTGGCAAGATGTTCGGTAATCTGAACTACTATGCCAAGAAGGATTTCTGGGAGAAGAACCAGACATTTATGTTTGATACCATATACGAGACGGGTACTTATGCCGTGATGTATGTCTTCAGGTCCAAGATATATTCGCAGGAAGAGATAGTATTTAAGTATTATCAGTTTATCGATGCCGCAAGTGCGGATGAATTCGAATCCAATATGGATGCGATGGCTGAGATGTCTCTATATGATACGGGTGTGACGGCTGTATACGGTGATAAGCTCATCACACTTTCCACATGTGATTCCGCCGAGGGTGCCGAGGGAAGATTTGTGGTGGTAGCCAAGAAGATCAAATAACATGAAATATATTGTATTATTCCTTAAGAAAACAGCAAGGATACTGCTTAAACCGCTGTCGTTCATACCGGCCTTATTGATGATGTATCTGATATTTAGCATGTCGGCGCAAAACGCTGACGAATCGGCAGGTCTGAGTCTTAAGATAAGTCAGATACTTGTGGTTATATATAACAGGGTAAAAGAACTGAATCTTAATGAATATGAGACCTTAAATCTTGTTATCAGAATCCATCCTTATGTCAGAAAAGCCGCTCATATGACGGAGTATTTCCTGCTTGCATTAAGCGTGGGACTGCCACTGTATGTATACCGCATAAGAGGTATCAGACTGTTTATCCTTGATATGTTTATCTGTGTTGCCTATGCTTTTCTGGATGAATATCATCAGACCTTTGTATCCGGCAGGGTAGGGGATTATAGGGATGTTATGATAGACGCTGCGGGTGCTTTTATCGGAGTTATAACAGTAAGCATATTATGTGCTGCAGGTAAAAAGACCGTATTTGCTCCGTTATCCCTGGATAAATATGAGATAAGAAGATAGCTTATGGATGTTTATGTAGTATGCTTTTTAGCTTACTGAAGGAGTGAAAGGACTCCCTGGTTAGACTGGTTAGCCTGGGCAAGCATTGCCTGACCTGCCTGAGCAAGGATATTGTTGTTGGAGAACTTGACCATCTCCTTAGCCATATCGGTATCTCTTATAGCAGACTCGGCTGCGGTCGTATTCTCGACTACATTATCCAAGTTAGCTATTGTATGCTCTAATCTGTTCTGTATCGCACCGAGGCTTCCTCTCTGATCCGATACCATTGAAAGTGCATGAGCCACAACATCGATGGCAGCGGTAGCGTTATCCGGGTTATCACCGTTTACTCTGAGACCGTTAACACCAAGACCTCTGGCTGAGAGATTGGCAATATTTAATGTGATCTTGTTCTCGTCAGTAGAATCCGCACCGACGTGGAGATTAAGGTTGGCTGCATTGTTCTTGTCGGGGAAGGCTTCGACCCTGATAAATGTATCGCCATTTTGATCAGTTACCGAAGATACGTTTCTTATATCTTTAGGCCATCTGTTACGTACCTCTTTCACAACTTCTTCGATGTTTGATACATATACTAAGTTTTTATAATTCGAGGTATCTTTATTGGCGTATTTTATTGCGTCAGCAACTGATAATGGCCCGTTTGGATCGTTGGGATCTTGCTTCTGCGTGCTCTTTACTATAACGAAGTGTACAGAACCGATAACATAATCATCACCATTTAGGAGTGTATTAGCATTGGCAGGATCGTTTATCATTCCAATAGTTTCGCCATCGAGTCCGAAATCTCTTGTACCGGTCTTCTCATTGAAGTCTGAAGCGTTGTTCAAATGAATATCAAACAGATGGTTACCATACTTATCTACCGCGATTTTTGCAGTATCATAGGTGAGCTCGCCGTTGACGCCGTTCTTGGAAACACCCTTAAGAAGATATGTCTCGTTGAACTTTGTGGTCGTGGATACGCGGTCGATCTCGGTTACGAGCTGGTCTACTTCGTCCTGGATGGCCTGTCTGTCAGACTCTGAATTGGTACCGTTGGCAGCTTTTACCGCAAGCTCGTTTATTCTCTGAAGCATATCATGCACTTCGTTAAGCGCGCCTTCAGCTGTCTGAACAGAAGAGATACCGTCCTGAGCATTCAAAGAAGCCTGAGTAAGACCTCTCATCTGCTTTCTCATCTTTTCCGATATAGCAAGTCCTGCTGCATCATCGGCTGCTCTGTTGATCTTGTATCCGCTGGAAAGTTTCTCAGTCGTCTTGGACTGGGTGCTCGTAGTGATGCCGAGCATTCTGTTAGAATTCATTGCCATAAGATTGTGCTGTACTACCATGTGATAATCTCCTGGAATATAACACCCGGTGGATTCATATACATCAACAACTTCTCTGAGATCCTTCTCATGATAAGCACGACAGACATCCATGACTTACATGAACTATATCGGTTGCCTCGGAGAAAACTTTATAGCATTTTTTGAAAAATTTTTATGTGAACCAATTAAAGCCAGTATTTATGCGCCTTTGCGCGCATCCGGGGGGCTGATAAGATCATGATTATATGTGAGGCACTGCAGATCTCCCCGGAGGAATTGCTTGTTGGAAAAGTGAATGATAGGAATATTGAATATGATCATTCGATTGTATTGGGAGATATTGAGATCCAAATTATGAAAGAATTTCATGAGCTTTCTGATTCAAAGAAGAAGCGGCTGTTGGCATATGTCAGTATGCTGCAGAATATGAAGGAGTAACCCTATAATGGATAGAAATGTTGAAATTATTGCAGATAACAGGGGAAAGAGAATTGCTAAGATAAATGATATTCTTTTCAAAGGCGAAAGCTAATGCAGCACAAGGTATACCCGAAATGATAGAGATTGCTACGGATAAGCATTTTAAAGAAAACCAAGGCGAGAAAAATCAGTGGAATGCAAGATACGGGTGGTATCGTTACAATTCGAGATTTGCTCTACCGGTATTTTCGGAGGATGGAAACGTAGAGCGTTACAATGTCTTCCATGCATCTCTGTTGATTAGACATGACAATAGCGGAAAGATGTATCTATATGATGTTAT
>JAILKC010000160.1 GCA_024694055.1 Lachnospiraceae bacterium
TATATCCACTGCCATAGGATATGCCACGGGCAAGTACAATAAGGGCGATGTGGACTTCTACATCAGGCTTTTCAGGGAAGCGGACGATATGATGTATGCCAATAAGCTCAGGTGCCATGAAGAGTCAGGCATGGAGATAAGAGATAAAAGGACCGTGTAGAGATACCGGTCTTTTTTATCAAGCAGAGATCATTGTCATACACAGGGGGATGATGTTAACGTGAAAGAACAATTATATAACATACCTATCAATGACGCAGTGAATGCAGGCAGTGAATGCCCTTTTTGCTATATTGAGAGATCGATCGAGCAGGATACCATGGATTTTGTACTGGGTTCGGGTTCATCTTACATGGTTCAGAGTGTGAGGGAACAGACGGATAAAGCCGGATTCTGCAGGGCGCATTTTAAGAAGATGTATGAATATGGCAATACACTCGGTAATGCGTGGATCATGAAGACGCATATGGCAATGATCCTCAAGGAGGCCGATAAGGCGTTCGGAACTTACAAACCGGGTGCAGGTGGGGGGATTGGCTCGATACTTAAGAAAAGCGACGCCAAAGCGGCCAATTCCATTACAAAATGGGTGCGTGACAGGGGAGAGCATTGCTTTATCTGTGACGCGTTTAAAGAACATTATGACAGGTATATGAAGACATTTTTCGAGATGTATGATTCTGACAGTGATTTCAGATCAAGGTTGCATTCCGGTAAGGGCTTCTGTCTTCCTCATTTTGCTGATATGCTTGATTATGCTTCCGCGCACTTATCAGAGGCCAGGCAGCAGGCTTTTGCGGATGAATATATACCCATTATGAAGGAGCAGCTTGACAAGCTGTATGGGGATGTTTCATGGCTTGTAGAGAAGTTTGATTATCGCAATAAAGATGCGGACTGGGGGGACAGTAAGGAAGCACTTCAGAACTGTATGCAGCGCCTTAAAGGAGGGTTTCCGGCGGATCCTGCATATACAGCTAAGAAGTAGATGTGTGTGATATGCAGTTTCGCGTAATATGCTGCTGTATGTAATAAGCAGTTGCACGTAATAAGCAACTGTACGGTCATTCTTTGGCGAGGAAAATATGGGAATCAGACTGATAGCCGGCAGAAGCGGTTCCGGCAAGAGTACATATATATATGAGCAGGTCGTTAAGGCTGCTGCGGATGATCCGAAGCAGTCTTACTTTGTAATTGTACCGGATCAGTTTACCATGCAGACCCAGCTTGATATGGTAAATGCATCGGCATGCAAGGGAATCCTTAATATTGAGGTACTGAGTTTTTCTCGTCTGGCACACAGAGTGTTTGAAGAAACAGGTGGAAACAGATGTCCCGTACTGGATGATACGGGTAAGAATCTTATACTCAGGCGATGCGCGATCGAAGTAAAGGACGAGATACCCTATCTGGCCGGTAAACTTAATAAGCCGGGATACATTCATGAGGTCAAATCTGCCATATCCGAGTTCATGCAATATGGAATAAATAACGACTGTATGCACACATTGATCGAATATGCAGATAAGGGGAATAAGATCACTCTGAAAAAGAAACTCATGGATCTGTCCGTGATATACGAACATTTCAAAGAGTATATAAAGGAGAGATACATCACTTCAGAGGAGACTCACAACATACTTTCCAGAGATATATACAGATGTCATCTTCTAAAAGACAGTATTGTCATATTTGATGGGTTCACAGGCTTTACACCGATACAAAATGATGTTCTGGAGTCGCTTGTTGATGTTTGCAAAGATGTGATATTTACGCTGAATGTAGATCCCGGGATACTTACGACCGGATCGGTCAATGACAATGACATCTTTTCTTTCAGTTACAAGAGTTTTGCATCCCTTACCGAACTTGCAAAGAAACATATTGAAGTGATACGGGTGGAAGAGATCGAACCCGGAAAGAGATATGCGGACAGTGCCGAGCTGTCTTTTCTGGAGAAACACCTCCTGCGTAATGACGGGGCGGTATACGATAACGAGTGTACAGACATTCACATGGATTCATACCATGGAATAAGAGATGATGTGAGGGGACTGGCGACTCATATAAGAGAACTGGTCAGAGAAAAGAACATATGTTATAGAGATATTGCTGTGATCACAGGTAATTTGGAGGCTTATGCGGGTGAGATCGAGGATGTGCTGGAAGAATACGGTATTCCTTATTATCTTGACAGAAACAGAGGTATAGTCCTTAATCCGTTTGTGGAATTTATTAAATCAGCATTAGATATATATGCTCGCGATTTTAATTATGAGACAGTCTTTCGATACCTTAGAACCGGCTTTTGCGGCATATCGAATGAAGATGTTGATATGCTTGATGATTATGTAACAGCTGCGGGAATCCGTGGAAACAGTATTTACTCACACCTGTTTTGCAAAAAGACTTCCGTTGTCAGCCCTGAAGAAGCAGAAGCAGTCAGGGTAAAGTTTATGGACAGTCTTGCTCCCTTTGCGGATGCAGGTATCAAAGTCGGGGGAACATATTCCGCATCATTATACGTAAAGACTTTGTATGACTTTATCGTTAAAAATGACTGTGCCGCAAAGCTTGATGCCTATTCTGAGATGTTTAAGGAACAGGGTGATCATTCGAAAGCTCTTGAATATTCGCAGATATACAGGCATACGATGCATCTACTTGAACAGATACATGATCTTTTGGCGGATGA
>JAILKC010000008.1 GCA_024694055.1 Lachnospiraceae bacterium
ATCACGATACAGAATGCTTTCGGAGCGTTACCGATACAGAGAGTTGATGACAGTGAGGCTGTTAGGATACTTAAGAAAGCATATGATGGCGGTATGACATATTTTGATACTGCCAGATATTACAGTGACAGCGAACATAAGTTGGGGCTTGCCTTTAGTGATATCAGAGATAAGGTATTCATTGCAACAAAGACGGGAGCAGTGACTGCTGAGGGCTTTTGGAATGAGCTGGAGACATCGCTTAAAGAACTAAAGACCGATTACATAGACGTATACCAGTTTCATAATCCGGATTTTTGTCCGAGACCGGGTGATGAGAGCGGTATATATGATGCCATGTTGGAAGCCAAGAAACAAGGAAAGGTGCGACATATAGGAATCACCAATCACAGGCTTAAGATCGCCAAAGAAGCGATAGAGAGCGGGCTTTATGAGACACTGCAATTTCCGTTTTCATATCTTGCGTCGGATAAGGATATAGAACTTGTAGATATGTGTAAAAAAGCCGACATGGGATTTATAGCAATGAAAGCTCTCTCCGGGGGACTCATCACGGATTCAAAAGCGGCGTATGCATATATCGCACAGTATGATAATGTCCTGCCCATATGGGGGATTCAGAGAGAACCTGAATTGGATGAATGGCTGTCATATATTGACAATCCGCCTGTTATGGATAGTGCGACAAAAGCTTTGATAGAAAAAGATCTAAATGAACTTTCAGGCGAGTTCTGCAGAGGATGCGGTTATTGTATGCCATGTCCCGTTGGCATACAGATCAATAACTGTGCACGTATGTCACTTATGCTTCGCTGCGCTCCGTCTGCCGCCTGGCTTAATGAGACCTGGCAGGCAAATATGGCACAGATCGAGAACTGCCTGAACTGCGGAAGCTGTAAGAGCAAGTGCCCTTACGGTCTTGACACTCCGGCGCTCCTTCAAAAGAATCTGGCAGATTATAAAAAAGTCTTATCGGGTGAGGTGAGTGTCTGAGTAATCCGGAACAGTAACCTTAGTATTCAAGGCGTGAAGATACATCTTATGTACCTGTTCATTCATATTGATCGGCGTAAGAGTAACCTCCGGATGTTCATTATGATATACCCTGAACAACTCATCCGCGAATCCCTGTCCCATAATATCCACTTTTTCAAAATCAAGGATCGCTTCTTCAAAATTGTTAAGGCGATTCTGTAGCCTCCTGGCCTGAGAACGCGCAACAGGATCATGATCCATGCATGCTTCATAAACGGGAATTCTGGTCTTGATAAATGCCTTTTCATCGTCTGAGTATTCGTCAAAAATTTCGGTTAAATCTCTGCGTGTCTCATTATCAAGTTGCATGATCACTACCGTTCCTTTTCTATTAAATCTCATCGCATACGCAAGCAGATGTGATCGTACACAGGAAGCCTCCCCCTCATATCCGCTTCTTAATAAAATGCCATCGGAAACTATAGCCACTCTGTCAAGCATTCGCATAGAAAAGAATATTCCCTCGCCGGTATGTCTCTCCGGGCATGTCGTAAATTTTCCTTTGTATAACTCAGTAATAGCATCCTCGGGCTGAGGATTCGAATAGCCGTATCTCTTCATCGCTGTCACGATCTTGTTAAATATCCCGATTCCATCATCAGCAACTATAACTCTGTTATAAAGGAAAGATGTCTCTATATATGCATCTATCTTATGCCCTTCGGAATGTTCAATGGCATTGTTAAAGATCTCCGGTAAAACGTATCTCCATATACGATCTGCATTGGTATTGACACTCATAACAGGCAAAACATCAGTATATAGCGCGTAATCCTCTCTGTCTGCCAGACTTGCCATATCATATTGAAAAGTTGCATTATTAAAGACAAGTGCCAATCCGCACATTCTCTTCTCATCTATTCCGATATGACCTGCAGACAGTTCCGCATCAATATATCTTTTGACACTTGTTCCGGATATACCGAAGGCATCCGCAGTCTTAGCGAGCAGGGCTTCTTCATCCTCATCTATTTTTCGTAATATGTAGTTCTTAATCTCTCTTCTTTTTATTTCTGTAAAAGACATATACTTATTCTAAACTATAAATTACATAATCACAACTATAATATCGGGAATCAAAACTATATATTTTTTGACTAGTGCAAGGAGGGCTGTCAAGTGCAGCAAATGCTCATAAATACTGTAGTTGACAGAATTTGGGGGGGGTGGTAAAATGCAGGAAAAGGCCATAAATTCAGACTTCAAGGAGGCTACAGTATGAAAAAAATCAGAATAATGGCTACAGTGTTGGCATTGACCATGATCTTTGGAAGTTCGATAAGTGCGTATGCGGTTTCTTATCAGAGTGCATGGCAATCAGCAATGCTCAAGACGCAGCAGGTCAACGGACTGAGGGGTTATTCTTCCGATGAAGAAAAGACGAGGATACAGAATGGCGAAGTTGCAGCAGGAGATTATTATGATGCAGCGTTGATTAGTAGATTTGTTTCAAGCGGATCAGCT
>JAILKC010000025.1 GCA_024694055.1 Lachnospiraceae bacterium
TAACATAATGGCTATTGCCGTGATCAGGAATACCGGGCTTAACACAACAAGCGCAATAAGACTAAGTATGATGTCAAATACCCTCTTAAACACACGATATCCGAGACTGTGATTCACTTTCACTGCCTCGGCCTTATTGTCCGCCATATTTAGTTCTATAGCCTTATCTTCGCTTCGCATCAGTCTTTCTTACCGCCGTTACTGCCAAGTTCGGATACAATCTTCGCCTGCTCCTCATCAAGTCTTCTCTGCATTTCATCATCCACACTTCTTGCTGATACGTGGACTATCGCATAGAGGAAGAGTCCGGAGAGTATGAGTATGACAATTAATATCTTTAATATCATCATCGGCTCTCCCCCGTCTCACGCAGGATATTCTGCTTACGCAAAGAAGAAGGAGCAAAAAGGATCTTAAGATCAAGTCCCATGCTCCAATCGTTAATATATTTCGTATCTATGATCGTGGCTTTTTCAAAGCTCATAGCCCTGCCGCCACCGTATACCTGCCACAACCCCGTGATACCGGGCTTGCATGCGAGTCTTGCTCTGTGTCTGTACTGATAGCCTTCCCATTCCTCTACTGAAGGAGCTCTTGTACCTATAAGGCTCATCTGGCCAAGCAATACATTGAATCCTTTTGGCAGTTCATCAAGCGACCACCTGCGCATAAATGCGCCTATGCCCTTTATAAACTTCTTATCATCTTCTCTATCCGCCGCATCCATATACATGGTCCTGATCATATACATCTTAAACTTCCTGCCGTTTTGCCCTATACGTTCAAAAGAAAGTAATACAGGACCCGGCGACAGGATCTTTATAAATGGCGTAGCGATAATGATCGTGATAATGGCAAGTAGCGATAAAAAGAAGCCTGAGACTATATCTGTTGCTCGCTTAACGAACAGTTGCTCCGGCTTCGGTATATTTATGCTTGTAGTGATAACAGGCTGTTTAGCTATCTTCTCAATCAGTGGATGTGTATTGCCATTGTCCGTAAATATCTGTCTGTGTACCGTAACGGCCATCTCATTACATGCTTCTATCAGTTCATGAGGCATATCCTTCCCATCGACTACAGCAATATATACTTCATCTATCCATTCATTGCGGATATATTCTGCGGCTCTGTCGAGTTCCACATCCCCTGTTCCGTCGACTCTGACTACACTCTTAATCTCAACCGCATCTTCCGGATGCCGACCAAATGCAGCTTTGGCAATCTCTATCCCCTTTTCATCACCCACAAGCAACATCACTCTCTTGGCACCGAATTTCTTTGATGCTATCAATACCCTTTTGTATATAAGTCTTGTGATAAATGAAGTGATTCCGTAAAGAATCATACCGAGATACATGACTATTCGGCTTACATGATTCGAATCCTTGGCAGAATAAAGGATGATGACTATTCCTGCAAATACAAGACCGCACTGCCATACGGTACTCTTGATCTCAGTCCACAGGCTCCTTCTGATCACATTATGCATCGTATTAAATGTTATCGCTACTACTATACTTAAGAGCAGCAAAACAAGCGCACTTGTCCTGTAGGCATTTCTCTTACTGAAGGTAAAGAAATCCCTATATCTTAGATAATAACCGAATATAAAAGATATCTGCAGACAGATAGCATCTATCAGGATAAAATCCCAATGCTTTGCCCATCCTTCTATCGATCTTCTATACATCTATATGATCTCTCCCCTTACGCCTTGCCAAATTCACAGAATGTTCTGTAATACATCTTGGGCAATCCCACATCGAAACTCTTGCCGTCGATATCTACGCCGACCATGTTGCCGTTTTTGGCAGTATTCATAAGTGCCTTGGTAAGGTCTATCTCGCCGCTTTCGTTATTGACTTCGTTCTCTTTGATCTGATTCTCCAGATATTCAAATACATCATCGGTTAAGACATATGATCCGAATGTCGCATAGCACTTGCCCTCGACCAAGAGATTGTCTCTTGCATATTCCTCATCAGGCTTTTCTACCATCGTATCAGCATCCATGATGTATGTACGATCACTCCTGAATCTTCCGTGTATTATGCCGTAATGTTTGGATTCATTTACCGGGATTGCCTTTACGCTGACTACAGCCCTACCGCCCGACTTATTATACGCATTGATGGTCTGCTGCGTGCATGAGAACTCTATGTTGGACTTATATAA
>JAILKC010000084.1 GCA_024694055.1 Lachnospiraceae bacterium
CTTCTTTTATTGTACAATATTATATGTCGTATAATATTGTTCACATCTAATGTTATACATCGTATAATATTAGATGTCAATAGAGTAATAAAAAAAATTTTACATACGAAAGGCTCCCCAAGATTCAGGGAGCCTTCTTATTACCATTCTGCTTTCATTTCTTTTACTGCTTTGCAGTTCTTTGACATGTTCATTCTATGATGCGATGGCGAACTTGGCGATATATGATTCAAATTCAGGATCATAACCGTTAATGGCCACTGTAAGCACCTTTCTTAAATCGAGACCCAATACTCCGAGTATGGACTTGGCATCAACTACATAGCGATTGTAGTATATATCGATATCGTATGAACTTCTGCCGGCAGCTGCCACAAAATCCTTAACCTCTTCCGGTCTGAGCATAATCTTGTGTGTAATCATAAACTTTCCTCCCTTCGTAACAAAGTACGTCACTATGGTTACTTCCTCTTTCGTTTATGGAATTATATTGGCTTTTTGCTCATTAAGCAATATTAGTTTATACAATATTTCCCAAGATATAGTGTCGCTTTTTGTCAATTTTTACAATATAGAGTGCTTGACCGCAATAACAGTGCGGTGATATTATTATTTCATCAGCAACGGCGCTGGGTTTTCTCCCGGCGCCTAATTTTTTAAAGATTTTGAAAGGCAGGGAGAATCACCATGGGTAAGATTAATATTCCGGAAGGATACAGATCCGAGCTGAATCTTCACGATACACAGGTGGGTATCAAGACGGTCAAGGATGTATTCCAGGATCTTTTGGCAGAACGCATGAACCTTTTACGCGTTTCCGCTCCGTTATTTGTAGATCCGTCATCCGGCCTTAATGATAATCTTAACGGTACGGAACGTCCCGTTAAATTCGGTATCAAGGAGCAGAACGAGGCTGAAGCCGAGATCGTTCATTCATTGGCAAAATGGAAGAGATATGCTCTCAAAAAATACGGTTTTGAATCAGGCGAAGGTCTTTATACCGATATGAGTGCCATACGAAGAGATGAGGATACGGACAACATACATTCAATATATGTAGATCAGTGGGACTGGGAGAAGATCATTAAAAAAAGCGACCGCAACGCAGAATTCCTTAAGTCCACCGTCCGTGACATATACAGCGTCTTACGTAAGACTGAGAAGTATATGGCCATAGAATATGATTATATAGAAGAGATACTTCCTCATGAGATATCTTTTATCACGACTCAGGAACTTGAGGATATGTACCCTGACAAGACTCCCAAGCAGCGTGAGTACCTTATAGCAAAAGAAAAGGGTGCCGTATGTCTCATGAAGATAGGCGATCTCCTTGCCTCAGGTCAGAAGCACGACGGTCGTGCACCCGACTATGACGACTGGGAGTTAAACGCCGACATCATCGTATACTATCCTGTACTGGATATCTCATTGGAACTATCAAGCATGGGTATAAGAGTGGACGAAGACTCACTTGCAAGCCAGCTTAAGAAGGCAGGCTGCGAAGAAAGAGCCAATCTGCCTTTCCAGAAAGCGATCCTTAACAAAGAACTGCCTTATACCATAGGCGGAGGAATAGGCCAGTCGCGTATATGTATGTTCTTCTTAAGGAAGGCTCACATCGGAGAAGTTCAGAGCTCATTATGGCCCGAAGAAGTGATGAAAGAGTGTGAAGCGAAGGGGGTGCAGCTCCTGTAAACGCAACAAATACGCGTTTTTGCAAAGTTGCTAAATCACGATTTTATCTTTTCGCTCCCGATCCTGTATAAAGCAGATATAGCAATGACACCCGTTATGATAAGCACGGCGGGTGTCATTATTTTTTGCCTCAAAGTATCCGTACGTGCAACAAGGTATACCGAAGTATTGGCTATGGCGTGAACAAGCATTGGATATATCAAAGCGCCATATCTCTCATATACCCATGCCATTATAATACCCATCAAAAATCCGTATACACCCTGTACGGGGTTGAAATGATATATTCCAAAAAACAGAGACGACATAATAATGGATGCGATCAAGCCCACTTCATTACGACGCATCCTGTTATAGACAAGACCGCGAAATACTATCTCCTCAGCAACTGGCGACAGCAATCCGTATAATAAGATACCCAAAAGCAAAGGAACCGAGAATTGTCTGTCCGCCACTTTTGTATATGTTTCACTTATCCCTGTAAACCCGGTGATCCCAAAAAGTATATTAAAAAACAAACCGCACGATATTCCGGCCGCCATACATCTCAAAAGTCTTATAACCTTATCTTTTATATCAGTTCTGCGCCCCGACACCAATATGATCTTCTCGCCCATTAACGCCGGGATCTGCATGATGATCGCCAGAATTATCGCCACGGTCCTTATGATCACATTGAATTCCGTTCTGTGATCTGCCGCATATCTCATCGCCTGTTCATTTTTGAATGCTGTTACATTGATCAAATACTTGCCCACATCAGACAGCAGGCTGACATACAGCATATATATTATGACCGGGCTTATGAGGCAGAAGAACCTCATGAACGCAGATCTTTCAGGCTCTACATCCTCGGAAACACGCGGCATCAGGGCGTTTGCAAATTCTGATTTAATTTTTGTATTCGTATCTCTTTCAGTGCTTTCCATATTTTCCAGTGCCTACCATTTTTCAGTACTTTAATTTTTTCCTTGACACAAGCATTATATAGCATTATAACTTAGATAATCAAACAGTTGCTAGGGGAGCGCAATGCTGAGAAAGAGTATTTACTCTGACCCTCATTACTTGATCCGGATCATACCGGCGTAAGGAAGCATTTAGACCACTTTTGGTGGTTGTTCCCCTCCTGCGTATATAAGGAGGTTTTTTTATGTCACAAAATGCATCAAAAACAAAGAAACTCACGGAGGCAGCCGTTATGCTGGCAGTAGCATCGGTTCTGTCCATGATCAAACTCTTGGATCTGCCCTACGGCGGTTCGGTCACAATTGCAAGCATGTTGCCAATAGTGATCATCGCCTATCGCCACGGAGTAAAGTTGGGACTTATAACCGGTTTTACATTCGGTATCATTCAACAGTTACTCGGATTAAACACTTTGTCATATGTAACTACATGGCAGTCGATCATTGCAGTAATATTGCTTGATTATATAATCGCATTTACCGTAATAGGTTTCGCAGGTCTATGCAGAAACGTATCTTCCCAACCAAAAGCTCTGCTTTTGGGTGCGCTCAGTGCCTGTATACTTAGATATCTCTGTCATGTGATATCCGGCTGTACAGTATGGGCAGGCCTTTCAATCCCAACCAATGCGGCACTTTTATATTCTGTCGGTTACAATGCAACATACATGATCCCCGAGACTATAGTGACAGTATCGCTTGCATACTTCATGGGATCGGTTCTTGATTTTAAAAAGGAATCCATAACAGGTATATCAAAGCCGGAAGGCAGGAAACTGTCTGTATTAAGACTTGCCGGGATCGCTCTGGTAACGCTTGCACTTATATATGATTCAAGAACGGTATTTAGCCATCTCCAAAATGCCGAGACAGGTGGATTTGACATATCCGGTCTTGCTGCCATTCATTGGAATTCCATAATAGCCGTAAGCTGCATTGCCATATCGGCAAGCGTCATATTATTCATGATCTCATCCAGATCAGCCGTTGCAGATAAATAACGCGCGATCTTTAACAGCTTATGGTCTTTTCCAAAGCGAATGAATATAGCAGGCGCTCGCTCACAGGCTTTCCCGTAAGCCTTGCGAGCGCCTCTTCATAATAATCAAGTTGCGTCTTATACCTGTCGATCAGTTCCGTCTCAGTTCTTACGGCATCGGTTTTATAATCAAGCAACACTATATGTCCGTCTTCCTCAAAGTATGCATCTATTATTCCCTGTATGAGCACTGTCTCTTCTTCCGGAAATTCTTCATTAAGCCTTCCCGCAGATATGCCTATCACAAACGGCTTTTCCCGGTAGAGCATTCCTGCCCCCGCAGCCTTACTCATCCTGCGTCCCAATGGACTGTTAACAAAATCCGTTACTTTTTCTTTTTTAATAAGTTCGTAATCCTGTATAAGAAGCGCTCCGTTTGCGATATAACCGTTCATCTGAGTGTCAAGCTTATAGGCATCAAAATCTACGGTATCGCAGTAGTCTATAAGTTCCATCACCCTGTGATATGCACTTCCCACGGCGGTTCCGCTCATCGCCTTAGCATTTTCACCTGCAAAAGTCGGAATATATGTCTCAGTATCCCGATGTTCAAAAAGCTCCACCGCACCATCCTCCGGATCAGCTGTGCCAAATGCGTGCGTCTTCATTGCAGCCATCTTAAGTTCCGATACCGATGTCTTGGTATACAGCTCCTTCAATTCAGGATGCGGATAGTTATATCCTATCTTTGAACGTATGGTATCGGCTGCACGCATATCGTCATCTGACACATGTGTCAGTTCTGTGATAAGTTTTGTACGATCTGAGTCCATATTCGTGTATTCCCGGATAGTCTCAGTGCTGATATTTTCGGGGCATATCGGTATAAGTGAGCATTGACCGTTCCAGTCATCGTTTCCTCTTGAAAGTCGCAAAATATCCAAAAATGAAGCGCACTTTTTTCTCTCCAGTCTGTCTTTAGGATCACCTTCAAAAACCTTGAAATCCTCTTCAATATCTTTTACCGTGGCAGACATTATAAGCTTCTCTTTTGCCCTGGTCATGGCAACATACAGCACTCTCATCTCTTCGGATCTTGCATCCAAAGAGATCTTATCCGCAATGTATCTCCTACGCAGATCCCTGTATTTTGCTCTTTTGGCCGCATCCGTATAATCCAGTCCGATGCCATATTTTTCATGAAAAATGACCTCTTCTCTGGAATCCATCATATTAAACTTCTTATTAAGGCCGGCAAGGATACATACCGGATATTCCAAACCTTTGCTCTTATGCATGGTCATGATACGCACAACATCCGCATTCTCATCAAGAGTCATCACTTCCCCTTCATCTGCCTCATAGCGATGTATGCGCTCTATATAGCGGTTAAAATCAAATATTCCTCTAAAGCCGTCATGTTCAAAGGCTTCAGCCTTTGATAGAAGCGCCAAAACATTGGCTTTTTTCTGTTCACCCGCAGGGAGCGAAGCAACATGATCCACATAATCACTGTCCGAATATATTAATCTCAACAGCTTATATACCGGGGTGTATGGCACCATATCCCTGTATTTCTGTAATCTCCCGATAAAATCTGCGCTTCTGGCTTTCAGTCCGGCATATCCGCCTCTTACGCATTCAAATATCTCTCCGGGATCGATATCGGAATCACCAAGCCTTTTCATGGCCTCATACAGATTCTTCATCTCAAGTGTCTTAAGGCAGGCTGCGTCGTTTTCATCAAAACCGCCGAACACCGACATCATGGAGCCATACATCGGTATGTCTTTTCCAGGATTATCTATTATGCTTAAATAATTAAGAACTGTCGTTATCTCTCCCGCATCAAAGAAACCGCTCTTTGATGTTACATGTACAGGGATACCCTCATGTTCGAAGGTGCGACGCATCTCATCAACGTCATAAGACATTGACCTTAAAAGAATAACAATATCTTTATAGCGGCAGCGACGCATACTTTTGACTTCATCATCATATATGAACTGTTCCTTGATAAGCCTCTTTATTCTTGCTGCGATCGAGCATGCTTCCTGTTTCTCACGGCTTATTCCGGGCTCACCTGACAGACCTGTAAGCATAAGTTCACTCTTACAGGCATCTCCTTCCACAGGATAATCATCATATCCTCCACCGTAATTAAGCCTGTGCAGCTCACCATATTCTATTCCTCCCATATATCTGTCAAAAGTGCGTTCAAAGACGGTGTTGACCGTATCAAGCACTTCAGCGCGGCTTCTGTAATTAACCGACAGATCGACTCTGACTCTGTCTTCACTCTCATCCGGAGAATAACTGTCGTACTTTGAAGAAAACAGACTCGGATCAGCATTCCTGAAGCGATATATGCTCTGTTTGATATCGCCCACCATGAACCTGTCATATATTCCTTCATCCTCACCTGATATGCTGTGAATAAGCCATTCCTGAGTATAATTGGAGTCCTGATACTCGTCTATCATAAGCTCTTTGTAGATACCGCGGTAATCTTTTGCAACCTGAGTGGGAACATATTTCCCATCCTCTTTGACAAGAAGTATCTTAAGAGCCATATGTTCCATATCCGAAAATGTAACAAGCCCTTTATCGCGCTTCTTCTTCTCCAGGCACTCGTGATACTTAAGCACCACATCCATAAGCCCATTAACGGCTTTATCAGTGCATTTCATCATGTCTGCAACCGCATTCGGTTCAAAATTTGCATATCGCTTTGCGAGGTCTTTTATTAATTCCTTATATAATTCTCTCAATGCTTTCGCTGCTTCTTTGACCTCATTATCAGCTGATACCTTCCTGGGTAATGTAGCAAAAGATATGTCAGTTGCAAGCATTTTTGCAAGTTCTGTCAGATCATGTGCGCCCACCAGGCGTCCGACCAGTTCGCTGTCAGAATCGCATATCGGCAGATATTCTTCCGGGCCAAAAGTCTCCACGTGATCCCTAAATTCACCAAGTCGCACATCTATACCATGTATCGTATCGCACACATCCTGCCACAGATCCTTATACCACTCACTTGCAAAAAGCTCTGCGGCACTGTCGATATCATAGTCACGCCGCCTTTCTTCTATATAATCCTCCACAAACGGCGCATTAAGTGCTTTGGAATATGTAGCGGATATGCTTTCTTTTATCTTTCGAAGGTTGTCCTTACTCTCGAAGCGCTCCAAAAATGCTTCTATTTGTGGGTCTTTCAAAGCAATGACTTCTTCTAACACCTCATCAAGCGCTTCCTCGGCCAAAGAGCTTATCTCTTCATCAGCGGCAGCCTTAAAGCCGGGCTCTAAACCGATCTGGGTAAAATTATTGCGCAGGATATCCAGACAGAAACTGTCGATCGTCGTGATCTGAGCGTTATATACAAGCGCTGCCTGCCTGACCATATGCTCATCGGCTTCACCATTGTCAATGATCTCCCCTATGGCCTTGGCTATCCTGTCCCTCATCTCGCCTGCCGCAGCTCTGGTATATGTAAGCACCAGGATCTGATCTATATCTATCGGATCCGCATGATCTCTTAATCTGCTTAATATACGCTCAACAAGCACCCTCGTCTTTCCCGAGCCTGCAGCTGCAGATACCAGTATATTGTGGTCTCTCATATCCACTATTTTCTGCTGGGTCTTACTCAGTTCCATTAAGTTCCTTCTTCATCCCTTCCAAAAGCTCTTCATGACTTATGCCGCTGCTTACCGCCGTGCTGCCTTTTTCCCTGTATATCTCCTTTTCACAGCCTGACATATGTACATCAAATCCGCACACCGTCTTATATTCGCAGTATTCGCAGGAGTCCATCTGTTTGACCGTATCTCCTCTGTATACTTCCTTGGGGTCGATATTTATATCACCCGATGCCATTCTGTCTGCAAGCTCCATAAGCTTATGATCCGCATACTGTGAAAGTACAGCCATATCTTCTCTGTCAAACAGGCCGCTACCGCCGGGCTGTCCGTCCCTGCCGCGTTTTACCATTATAATGTCAGAATCCGATTCCGAATCATTATCAAGTGACTTTATCACTTCTTCGTCATTGTCTATTATTCCCTTGTTCCTTAAAGCTTTTTTGATCTTTCTGTCGATATCCTCATCACTTTCCGCCCCCGATGATTCTACAAGCGGATCGTCAATGTGATAATACAGCATCGCAGCCGGAACTATCTCCTTTTCAGGATATTTCTCCTTAAGATCATGTGCGATACGGTTCATATATACGACCATCTGCAGCTGCAGCCCCTTGTAAAAGCACATGAGGCTGAAATCCTTCGCTCCGGACTTATAATCCGTGATCTTGACATATACCTTATCCGCATCTTCCTTTATATCAACCCTGTCTATCTTACCGGACAGTCTTATATCCGTTTTCGCGCTCTTAATACCGCCGTCGAACTCATACTCATAAGCATATGGAACAAAATCACCTTTTTTAAGATGATATGAAAGCATCATCACTGTACGCAACATGACATCCTTCATGCGTCCTACTATATATTTATTCTGCTCGCTTTCAAAAAGGACAGCATCAGTATATATGGCAGCCATCTTATCTACCGCTTCATCCACAAGTTCTTTTGCATCTTCTTTTGAAAAAGAGAACCAGTCTAAGCCTCTTTCCTTAAGCATATCTATAAATATCTCAAGAACACCGTGGTATATACTTCCCATATCAGAAGCTTCTATTCCGTATTCTTCTCTCTCTTTTAACTTAAGGCCGTACTTAAGGAAGTAGGAATAAGCACACTTCGCATAGGTCTCCATACGGCTGACGCTTGCATAAAGCCTGCTTCCGTATAAAACAGCCGCAAGCCTGTCATCCAGAGTCTTATGAACAAATCTCATATATGCATTCTCAAATATCCTGTCGGCAAAGTCTGCGTCATTCGATACGACCGCATGCAGTCTGTACAGATCATGTTTTTTATCATCCGGAAGGCATCCGTCGGCATATTGTCTCATATAAGAGGCGTATAATTCCCTTGCCTCTTTTATTGACTCAACTGCAGAGATATCGTCATGAGAATGTGCCGTATCCACAAGTTTCGGGAAAAGCTTTTTAATATGCGAGACCATGTATGAAGCACGAAGTGCCTTAAATTCATTGTCCACGGTGACGTACGAAAGATACAGGCCTTGGGACGGTTTGGTAAGGTTCATATACAGATAGAATCTGTCTATATATATCTTATTTCTCGGAGACGGGGCAAGCTCTATATCGCATCCCGTCAGATACTCTCTGTCGCCGTCCGAGATAATGCCCCCCTTGGCCACAGATCCGGGTATCCACCCATCATTAAGTCCCATAAAGAACAGATACTTAACAGGTTTAAGTCTGGTCCTCTCCATGTCGCCTATTATCACGCGATCCACACTCTGCGGTATGGTTCCAAGCTCTATCTCCGAAAAACCGGCTTCCATTAGTTTTAGAAACTCAGCTATATCCAT
>JAILKC010000123.1 GCA_024694055.1 Lachnospiraceae bacterium
TAAGATCAGGAAAAGATCAAAGCTTGGTTACATTAACTGCCTGAGGGCCCTTTTCTCCGTTAACCACTTCGAACTCAACAGCAGCACCTTCGTCTAAAGACTTGAAGCCTTCCATATTAAGTCCTGAGTAGTGTACGAATACATCATTGCCTGACTCATCGCTGATAAATCCGTAACCCTTCTGGTTGTTGAACCACTTTACTGTACCTTTGTTCATTACAAAAAACCTCCAAGAAAACTAAAAAGTTGTTAGTGTACAACATTGTTAGAATAGCATATTGCATAGAAAAAGTACAGTAAAAAAACGAATTATTTGATATTTTTACCAATTTCTGATATTATGTCTTTTACAGGTTTTAAGATAGTAAAGTGTAAAACTTTAACGCGCTCTATTAAGATTGGGGGATATACCTAGCTTGACCGGAGAAAAGAACGAGAAAAAAAAGAAGCGAAGGGCATCATATTATTATGCCATTACAATATCCAACGATCCCAAGACAAAGGTAAGATCAAGAAGATACACTCATTGGATGCTGCGTTTCTTCGAGATTTTTTCAGCAGTCCTTGTACTGGTGATAGTGGGATTTGTAGCATATGCCAATTATACGGGAGCAGTCACGGCTACAAAGGTTGAAGCGCTCAAGCAGTCCCTGGCGGAGGAGCAGGAACGCAACGAAGAACTCACTGCGCAGAATGACTATCTGAATGAGAAGATATCCATATTAAGTGAGACTGTCAATCAGAAGACGGAAGTGGTGGCGCAGATAGAGGAAAAGAGTCTTCCTACCGGATATCCTTTATCCGGAACGGCAGATTTGTCCGAGAGATATGAGGATGTCAAGGTTGACGGTGAGATGGTCAATGTACCCATGATCGAGTTCACGACCTCGGCAGGAACATATGTGGTGGCGTCCGGAGACGGAACAGTATCCATGATCAAAGAAGAGCCGGTATATGGCTGGGAGGTCAGGATCGACCACGGCAACGGCTATGTGACGATCTACAGGGCCGGTAGCGAACCCAAGGTCAAACAGGGAGATGAGATTCCAAGAGGCGGACTGCTGTATGAACTTGAAACGGGTGATGACGGCGCATGCAGAGTGGCGTACCAGATCACCAATGAAGGGAAATATATTGAACCTACGGAGATGTTGAAGATAGAGGGTTGACCGGTGAGCCGGTTGTGTTGATTTACAGGAGGATATTTGAATATGGGAAAGAGGAACAGAGGCAATGTCGCGACCGGAGAGAATACGGTTATTGGCGAAGGCACAGTTATCAAGGGAGATATAGTATCGGATTCGGCCGTGATCAGGGTAGACGGACAGGTTGACGGAGGTATTCAGACCAAGGGAGATCTGATTATTGCTACACAGGGTGTGGTCAACGGTGATGTAACAGCGACCAATCTTAATCTTGCCGGTAAGATCCTCGGTGATGTGGAGATCGGCAACAAGATAGAGATAGAAGCTAACGGCAAGTTGCTTGGCAATATTTCCACCAAACTTTTGGCCATGGATGAAACGGCTGTTATTCAGGGTAATGTCAATATGACATCCGATACAGCAGAGACTGCGGATAATAAGACTGAGGAAAAACCTGCTTCAGAAGCGGAAGATAAAGCAGATGCACCAAAGGAAGACAGCAAGGCAGAGGATAACGCATAAGATTTGGAGGTTTATAACCCATGAATAACAAGATACGCACGGAAGCGGTTGATCATATGTTTGATGCCATCATGTCTTTGGAGACCAAGGAAGAATTCTATGATTTCTTCGAGGATCTGTGCACTGTCAATGAGATCCTGTCGCTTTCTCAGAGATATGAGGTGGCGACGATGCTTACTGAGAAGAAGACATATCTGGAGATCGCCGACAAAACAGGAGCCAGTACGGCAACGATCAGCAGGGTGAACAGATCTCTTAACTATGGTTGCGAAGGGTATCTTAAAGTATTTAAGAAGCTTGGTATCACCAAGTAATGCAGGGAGTACTCAGATATGACACTGGATATTGATGACCTTATAGGCAGCCTGATGGCCAGCCTGGACAGGATTGATTATATTAAAGCGGTGGATATTCCCAATATAGATCTGTACATGGATCAGGTCACCACTTTTATGGAGAGCAGACTTAAAAATACCACGCGTAATCCGGGAGAGGATAAGGTCTTAACAAAGACCATGATCAATAACTACGCGAAGAACAATCTGCTTCCGCCGCCTGATAAGAAGAAGTATTCGAGAGAGCATATGTATGTGCTCATCTTTATCTATTATTTTAAGAATATACTCTCGATCAATGATATAGACATTGCACTTAAGCCGATCAAGGAGAGATATTTCGGTGAAGACAGGGACAGCAAGCCGTACAATGTGGAGGACATCTACGAGGCAGTACGCACGACGGCAGAGAATCTCACGGACTCGATAAAAGAGGACCTTTTGGAGACCTACAAGACCGCGTCAGGCATATTCCCCGAGGCTGAAGGAGAGGACGAAGAGATACTCACCATGTTTTCTTTTATCACGCTTTTGGTTCTTGATGTATATATCAAGAAGCTTTTGATAGAGAAGATGGTGGACGGTTACAGCAAAAAACTCGGATATACGAGTGATGCCAAGAGTGATAAGGACAAAAAGTAAGGAGGTAGCATATGGGATTTATCAAGAATCAGTTACTTAATGTGGTGGAATGGAATGAAGACAAAGAAGGAGTGTTATTCAAGAAGTGGGATAATACTGAGATAAAGAAGGGCTCCAAACTTATCATCCGTCCCGGCCAGGATGCGATCTTTTTACATAACGGAGCAATAGAGGGCGTATTTGAGGACGACGGAGAGTATGATATCGAGACGGAGATCATCCCCTTCCTTACTACTTTGAAGAGCTTTAAGTTCGGCTTTAACAGCCCTTTCAAGGCAGAAGTCCTCTTTATCAATACAAGAGAGCATACTGTTAAATGGGGCACCAAGAATGCCATCAATCTTCAGGCACCTGGACTTCCCGGTGGCATGCCCATCAGAGCTTTCGGTACATTCAGCTGTAAGATAGGTGATCATGATGTGCTCATCGACAAGGTTGCAGGCATTAAGAACACATACAGCGTTGAGGATGTCAAGGAACGTATAATAGCCAATCTCGATCAGGTTCTGATGAGCTGGATCGCGAGAGAAGGTAAGGATATGTTCAATCTTCAGATCAATGCGCGTGATATTGCTGAAGGAGTAAGATCGGACCTTGATACGGATATGGCCAAGATCGGTATATCCATTACCGAATTCACCATAGAGAGTTTCTCATATCCCGAGGAAGTCAAGAAAATGCAGGAGAAGGCTGCTGCACAGTCTATGGTCACGGATGCTAACAAATATACCCAGATGGCTATGGCAGATGCCATGGCTAACGGCGGCAACGGTGGCGGTATGGCTACGGACATGGCCGGTATGGCTATGGGAATGGCTATGGGCCAGCAGATGGCGCAGAACATGATGGGCGGAGCAGCATCTGCAGGCGCTGCAGCACCCGCAGGAGCCAAGTTCTGTCCCAATTGCGGTACACCGACAGGCGGAGCCAATTTCTGCTCTAACTGCGGAACCAAGCTGGGTTAAGAAGTACGTGCAATAATATAAGGCAATCCAATAAGACCACTTGATCCTTCAGGTGGTCTTTGTATGTATACGGAGATCGATATGGGCTATTTGGATACACTTAATCCCAAACAAAAAGAAGCGGTGACGGCAACAGACGGACCGCTCCTCATACTGGCAGGTGCGGGCAGCGGCAAGACAAGAGTTCTTGTGCACCGCATAGCATACCTTATTGACAATAAGGGCGTTAATCCGTGGAATATACTTGCGATCACATTTACGAACAAGGCTGCGGAAGAGATGCGTAACCGAGTGGATGCCCTGATAGGTCAGGGAGCCGACAGTATATGGGTATCTACTTTTCACTCCATGTGTGTGAGGATATTAAGACGCCACATAGATCTGCTTGGATTTGACAGTAATTTCACGATATATGATACGGATGATTCCAAGTCTGTCATGAAAGAGATATTCAAACGTCTCAACATAGACCCAAAATATCTTAAGGAAAAGACTGTTTTAAATGTCATCTCAAGCGCCAAGGATGAACTTATCTCGCCCGAGGAATATGAAAAAAACAGCAGCGGCGATTACAGACAGGAACTGCTTGCACGTCTGTATAAAGAGTATGATGATTCGTTAAAGAAGGCCAATGCGCTTGACTTTGACGATCTGATAGTTAGAACCGTTGAACTTTTTAAGAAGGCGCCGCAGGTCCTTGACAATTACCGGGAGAGATTCAGATATATCATGGTGGATGAGTATCAGGATACCAATACTGCGCAATTTGAACTGGTGAGTCTGCTTGCGGGCAAGTATCGCAATCTATGCGTGGTAGGCGACGACGATCAGAGCATCTATAAGTTCAGAGGTGCCAATATCAGCAATATCCTCGATTATGAGAAGGTATATCCGGAAGCGAAGGTGGTAAAACTTGAGCAGAATTACCGCTCCACACAGAATATACTTGATGCTGCCAATGCGGTCATCGCCAATAATAATGCCCGTAAGTCAAAGAGCCTTTGGACTGACAAGGGGGCAGGTAACAGAATACATTTAAGACAGCTTGAGAATGCCTATGAGGAAGCGCAGTATATAGTGAATGATATAGCAAAGGCCGTAAAAAAGGGAGAGGTTAAGTACGGTGATAATGCCATATTGTATCGCACCAACGCGCAGTCCCGTGTACTTGAAGAGGCTTTTGTGAGAGAAGGTATGCCGTACAATATCGTGGGCGGCGTCAATTTCTATTCAAGAAAAGAGATAAAGGATATACTTGCTTATCTTAAGACCATAGACAACGCGGCGGATGATCTGGCGGTTAAGCGTATCATCAATGTGCCCAAGAGAAGCATAGGCCAGACAACGGTAAATAAAGTGTCGGAATATGCGCAGGCAAAGGGCATAAGCTTTTTTGCCGCACTCAATGAGGCAGAACAGATCAACGGGCTTGGCAAGACGGCGTCCAAACTCATCTCTTTTGTGAATATGATAAGAGTATTCAGAAGTGAGAACGAGATGTTCGGGATCAAGCTTTTGATAGAGAATATCATTGAGACAACAGGCTACGTAAAAGAGCTTGAGGAGTCTGATGAGGATGATGCACAGGACAGGATCGAGAATATCAATGAACTTATAAGCAAAGCGGCGGCGTATGATGAGGAGCAGCCGGAAGGCAGTCTGTCTGATTTTCTGTCGGAGGTATCTCTGGTGGCCGATATAGACAGCCTGGATGACGGGGATGACAAAGTTCTGCTCATGACTCTGCACGGAGCCAAGGGACTGGAATTTAAGAGAGTGTATATAGCGGGAGCCGAAGAGGGTGTATTCCCCGGAATGGCGACCATATATGACGAGGATCCGACGGCGATAGAAGAAGAAAGAAGACTTGCATATGTCGGTATCACCAGAGCCAAGGATGAACTTACGATACTGTATGCCAGGATGAGAATGATAAGAGGCGAGATGCAGTACAATTCGGTGAGCAGATTCGTAAAGGAGATACCGCAGGAATTGCTCGATGACAAGCCTTCGGGAGGCAGAACGCTTCAGTATGACGGTCAGATGTTAAACGGATATGACGAAGATTCATATGAGAGAAGCAGTTTTATGAGTAAACCCTACGGCGGATTTGAATCGACGGTGACTTATTCAAAGCCCAGGGCTACGGTGCGACCCAAGGTCACTCCGGAAGATACAAAACCATATCTTTCCCGCGCCATAAAGGCTTCGGGACATGCAGCAAGTGCCGAGACAGGCCCCGTAAAGCCGGGATATGATACAGGCGATCGTGTACTTCATCAAAAGTATGGTGAAGGTACGGTAAAGGCCATCAGTTTGGAAGCGCGTGACTATAAGGTCACGGTCGAATTTGATGCTGTGGGTCAGAAGATAATGTATGCGGCTTTTGCCAAGTTAAAGAAGATATAGAGGGATGTGTCACGGGCAAAATCACCTTGATACATGGCAAGGCATGTGCTAAAATTAATATACAGTTTCATGATTGTTAAAGGAGATCACTATGGATAGAGCAGATGAACTTATTAATCTTATGAAAGGGATTATCAAGACCAAGGAAGAAGAGAAGAAGATCAGCATAATCGCCATAGTGCTTACGGCCATTTTGGTGGCAGTTGCCATAGGTGCAGCGATATATGCGATATACAGATTCATCACTCCCGAGTTTGACGATGATTTTGAAGGTGACTTCGGCGATGATGATGATGACCTGGATGAGTTCTTTGAGGATGAGGATGATGATCCCATTACGATAGGGAACGAAGTGAAGAAGGAAGACGAGCCTGTAAAGACAGAGACTGTGATCTCGGAGGATACAGACCGCCAGGTATAGAAGCCTTGTTTGAACGACATTGTATATGCTTAAGTGCCCTCCATTGATAAGTGTTTCAATGGAGGGTTTTTCATGTGAACGGAGGATAGTGTGAAAAGAGGAGAGACAGTCACCGGAACAGTCGAGAGAGTCGATTATCCCGGCAAGGGTATAGTACGTATAGATGAGGACAATACCGTTATGGTTAAGAATGTTCTTCCCGGTCAGAAAGTGAAGGTACGTGTCAAAAAGGTACACGGGGGCAGAGGAGAAGGGTCGCTCATCGAGGTAATACAGAAGGCCTCTAATGAAATACAGGCACCCTGTCCGCATTTCGGCTCATGCGGTGGATGTACGTACATGAATCTGTCTTATGATGAACAGTTAAAGCTTAAAGGCGAACAGATGCTAAGGATACTTAAGCAGGTTCCGGGACTTGAAGACATAGATGACGGAAGATGGGAAGGGATTCTTGGCAGTCCCGCATACAGTGCCTATCGCAATAAGATGGAATACACATTCGGTGATGAGTACAAGGACGGTCCGCTCGCACTCGGTCTGCATAAGCGTGGGAGCTTTTATGATGTAACAGGCGTGGATGAATGCTACATATGTGACAGGGACTATGGGGTGATATTACGTGAGACGCTCGTTTTTTTTCAGAAAAAGGGACTTAACTATTATCATCGCATGAGGCATGAAGGATATCTGAGACACTTGTTGGCGCGCAAGGCCTGCCATACCGGTGAGATCATGGTCGCGATAGTGACAACTACGCAGGATTCCTATGATATGAACGAATATAAGGATATGCTGCTTGGTCTTGATGACAGACTTGACGGCAGGATCGCATCCGTGATCCATACATACAATGATTCGCTTGCGGATGTTGTGCGTTCGGATCGCAGTGAGGTGCTCTACGGGCATGATCATATTACGGAAAAACTGCTTGGTATGGAGTTTCATATTTCGGAGTTTTCGTTCTTCCAGACAAATACGAAAGGGGCAGAACTTCTGTATCAGACGGCCAGAGATTATATCGGAGACATCGGGCAGGGTAAGAGCGTGGTATATGATCTCTACAGCGGAACAGGAACGATAGCGCAGATGATGGCGCCCGTGGCAAAGCGCGTGATCGGCGTGGAGATAGTGGAAGAGGCTGTGGAAGCGGCGCGCGGCAATGCCGAACTCAACGGTCTTGATAACTGTGAATTTATAGCAGGGGATGTGCTTAAGGTATTGGATGATATTGACGCCGATCCGGGCCTTCAGGCACCTGATTTTATCATATTGGATCCGCCGCGTGACGGCATACATCCCAAGGCTTTACGCAAGATAATAGACTATGGCGTGGACAGGCTCATATACATATCGTGCAAGCCCACAAGCCTGGCCAGAGATCTTGAAGTTTTTTTAAGTCACGGATACCGTGTGGACCGCGTCACTGCCATAGATCAATTTAGTTTCACTTCGCATTGCGAGTGCATTGCAAGACTTATTAAAATTTTATAAAATATATAGTTGTGTGGCGTATTTGTCTGCATGCGAACGCAATCAGGACCGATCTGGCTCAGTATGCTTTATAGCATTGCAATAACGGGGGGACAATAGAGTTGCATGAATGAGGTCATTCTGGAAATATCGGCATTATGCATAACGGTATTCTGTTTGATAGACAGTCTGAAGAACAGGAAGAGCATGTACCTGCCCATGCCC
>JAILKC010000125.1 GCA_024694055.1 Lachnospiraceae bacterium
TACGGCAGAATCGGTGAGGACACTCATATGGATGTTCTGTGAAGCGCCTACAGCCACAAATGTCTCGGTAGTAGTAAGCGTACACGGCATTGCCTGTGGTGTAGGTGTGGGCTCTGCCTGCGGTTCCGGATCAGAATTCGAATCTCCGGAACCCGAGTCATCTGAGTCCGAATCATCGTCATCCGATGAAGTTCCTGAAGAGATCTCATTTTCAGGCGATACGCCTGATACCGGTTCGGGGGGTGGCGGGGAGCTCTGCTCCTACCTGCGGACCTACCGGAGGTACGGGTATCTTCGTTTCATCAAGATTAGCCACAAGCGGATTGGCAGGGCTCGTCGGCATCGGCGTTACGGCATTAGTTACACTCGGATTGGTGTTACTTACTGTGCCGGTCGTGCCCGGCTTCGTAACTGACACAGCCGGGAGATTATCTTATACTATGAGAGTGACCTCAGGCGTGACCTTATCGCCTTCTCCGGGAAGATTCGGATCGCCATCCTTAGCCTCTGCGTTTCCGAGGATCTTGCCTGCTATCTCTTTTATTACAAGAGACAAAGTCTTTTTTTCTTCTTTATCTTCACCCTCAGCTCCGGCCGGTGCAGAAGGAACATCTACGACCGTGCCATTGGAATCTATCTCCACAAGAGATACGGCCAGGTAATTGTCTTCCTTGGTCTCCTCAATGACCTTCATGACCTCTTCTCTGTCATATCCGGATTCTTCGATGAATCTCTCGAATGTCTCCTCATGCTGGCAAGCTCGTGGAGAACCGCAGGCGGAATATCGGCAACAGTAGCCTGCTTAACCTCCATCTCTACCTTCTTGACACCGTTTTCTTCAACAACTTTTGTGACAAGAATCTCACCGGGCTTAACCTCTACCTTCTTAGGTACAGATTCACCGTCCGCTCCTTGCTCATCATCAGTACTCGTGACTTCCACGTGACCGTCCGCGATGAATATGCACTCTTCTCCTGTTACAGGATCGCACCATACATAACCGGATGTACCTCTGATGCCCACGACCATCGTAGATGACTTGATATCCAAGCTTTCGTTCTCATCAAGGGCTTTTCTGACATCGAAAAAAAGCTTGCCCTTAGTCAGATTAAGTTCAAGCTTATTACCGCTCTTATAAAACTCGGCTTCGCTGTCTTCTTCTATTGTTATTATCTTGGTCTCATCCAGACTGATGGATGCTAAAGACTTATCTCCGGTAGATAAAACATTGCCGCTTGCAAGACGCATATTGTCAACTATGGTCTTTAACTGACCGTCAGCTCTTAATTCAACGGTGCCCACTCTGCGAAGCAGGCGCATCGTATTGGCCTTGATACTTTTATTTACAACGGAGTATATTCCAATTACAGCCGCGACTGCGATCAGTGCAATGGCTGCTGTTATTATGATTTTCTTATTGCCATCAGAGGTTGCTGCTGCACCTCCTGCCATTTCCTGTTCTGCATTCTTGCCCATATTGTACGCCTAAATTTATCCTCCATGATACTTATGACACATACACAGTCATTATACGCTCCGAGTATTTATTTGTCAAATCATATTTTACAAATCTCTCGGATTCTCATAGTCCTTATTACAGCATACTAAAAGGGCGGCCATCGGCCGCCCTGAATCATTCCATGTTTCCGTCCATTGTCATTCTTATTCTTTGTAACTAAGAACAGCCTGAGAAATATCTGTAAAAGAAGATAAGTTCATGCTAGGAATACAATATGTACTTGAATCAACCGTATATGATGTATCATTAATATATATTTTGTAGTTCGAATTATAATCTACCGAATTAACTAATCCTATAGATACTGTCATAGCATTCGGATCCACAACAAGTTTAAATCCGCGGCTCGGATCGGAAGAAGCAACTCTTGTAAAATCAACATACTTATTCTCAGCAATATATATCAGAACATGTACAGCACTTGCTGTTATCTCAAATTCATTGGAAACAGGCATCTCGTATTTCAATCCTATTTCACCGCCTTGATCCGTAGCTATCGATCGTACCAATCCATTCCGTGCCGAATAGTTCGTAGGATGTACATAATCCATTCTCATCTGCCCGGAACTAGCACTCGGATAAAATTTCAGCCAATATGAGGCAGTCTGCGGTTCATTAGGCAATATCTCCATATTATCGCCATCCACTTTCAATATCACAGGTCCACTATATGAACTTAATGTATAATTGAATGTATTATCACCGGACTTAACTATATATTTATCTGCTCCGCTGATCGTTTCTCCGGAAGAAGCAGCCGTCGCTACAGTTACAGTCGTTGCAGTTCCATCAGAAGAAAGATCTATATACGGTTGCAGACTGGCCAAAGATGAATCCGAATACCATACGGCCTTCTTTGTCCCATCAGATATTACCCAAGGCGTATCTCCGCTTCCTTCCAGCAGACTAACTCGAATCACCTCTGAATCAACAAGATTCTCCACTTTCACATTGTAACCATTATCTGCAATATTGACACGTTTGCTGACATTCGCCGAGATCGGAACATCAACATAGCTTCCGCCATTAACAGTCCAAGATGTCTCATTAATAATCTTTACTACATATAAATTGTTAGCTTCAAGCGTTGCGCTCGGCCTCATGGGTATGTCAAATGCGTTATTTCCGTTATACGTATACTGCCCCAATTCTACTAGTTCTGAATCAACTTCATGATACAGTACCATACGCATATACTTTGTAAATCCATCCGATCTGATCCTGTAATACCCTCCTCCGAGCACTCTCGAAGCAGATATCCCGGTGCTGTATACAGATTCACTGTCAACCATAAATTTCATTAGCATGAAATCACTGTTGCCGGTGTCGAATGTCACTATGCTGTAATCAGTTGTGTTCAATGGAAGCCAATCAAAGTCATCACTGGTCAATGCAGTTCTGTAGTCCACATATACCGACTTATTCGAATCGAAAGCATCATAAGGAATATTTATCGATTCACTTTCAAAGTCATAGTAATATGTTGACCCGATCTGAGTACCACCGGATGCAGTATACAGTCTTGCCGAATTGCTGCTACCCATTCCCGATGCGTTGATCCGATATCCGGCCTCTTCTATGTGCAGACCAAGTTCTGTCGTACTGTTCGTAGTAAATGATATCTGACTGCCCGGATCATTAGATGTCTCTGCATATATCGCCGGAGAAGTGCTGCTAAGAGGAATGTAATAAATCCAGGGACTGCTCGGAAGATCAGGCTTGATCACGACAGTATTGCCGCTTCCTATACTGCTCATAGGGATACGGACTGTCAGACAGTCATCAGTGATCGAATCAAAATATGTATCAGGAACAGCCGTCGTCGTTCCCGTCACTGACACCTTGGCCATAGCCTCAACATTATCATCCAGAGCACCGGTTTCGACTGCCAGAATGCTCACATCATAACAGTCAGTTCCTTTTAAAACAAGAACACTATCTCTGATATCATCCACGCCGTTTTTATCATATCTGAGCGTAAAGGTCGAAGAACCGATCGGCAATGTAACCGCGGTAGAACCAACAGTCCATTCCGTCTTTTCATATGATCCAAGTTCATACTCGCCCTGCGACAAGTCAGCG
>JAILKC010000013.1 GCA_024694055.1 Lachnospiraceae bacterium
ATCCGCGGTGAACTCATCTATCCGCTTCATCGTGATATTCCTGTCAGTCAGTACACTGTCAAACGATTCCATCATCTCAGGCTTTGTCGTAGGCGGTATATCCGAAAGCTTATAGTCATCACCAAGGGCTTTGAATTTTTCGTTATAAAACTGACTGTTTGCTCTGGCATAATCAACCAGTCTCTTTAATCTTTTCTGTTTAAGATCCTCCAGTTTTTCTCTTGAGATACTCTCTGCCTGCTTGGTCTTTAACATTGCTCCTACTAAGCCCATATTTCCCTCCATAAGTGTGCGTCGGTGATTCTCATCTGCCAAAATAAAATAAGACCTTTACTACGACAAAAGATCGTAGTAAAAGTCTCGCTTCTTAGAATATATTCCGGGGATGATCCCGTACTGACGAAATATATTACACAACAGTGTAAGCTACTCCCTGTTACTATGTTTATGATGTAACTATACCATAACCACGATTTATTGGTCAATGGGAAGCCAATAGCATCTTGCATTTATTCACTTTATATGATAAACTACGTATTCGTAAGCGCCGGCGTGTCGGAATTGGCAGACGAGGCAGACTCAAAATCTGTTTTCCGCAAGGAAGTATGGGTTCAAGTCCCATCGCCGGCATAAAAATTACACCAAAGCTTAAAGCCCCAGATAACATCTGGGGCTTTAAATACTTATAGATCGGGCATTTCACAGCAAATTATTTCCCGGTAAGGTATAACGCAAGGTGTATTTCCGAAATATTAACTTCATGTACATATGCCGGAATCTTCTTCTTCATAGCAAATCTCCATTTTAAAACGTCTATGTAACTGCATGGCAATCACATAGACATTTATTTAATCATCTGATTATGCACATTATAACACAATGTGTCAAAACAATCTCATAAGATCCTCAAACGTCTCTCTTCTCCTTATGAGTTTGACGCTTCCGTCCATACATATCATTACTTCCGCCGGACGTGGTCTGGTATTATATGTGGAGGCCATGGAATAGCCGTAGGCTCCGGCATCGAGCACGCAGGCAAGATCGCCCTCTTTTATCTGAGGAAGCAATCTGTCCTTGGCTATGATGTCACCGCTCTCACAGATAGGGCCCGTGACAGTGATCTCACTTAAATTCTCACGAGGTACTACCTTGCCGTCACGAATGATCTCGACATCATGATATGAATCATACATTGCAGGACGTATGAGCACATGCATACCTACATCGGTCCCGGCATATGCATGACCGTAGTTCTCCTTAACGGCATGAACGCGGGCAAGTATCACTCCTCCCTCTGCCACGCAGAATCTCCCTGGTTCTGACTTAAACAAAGGTGCATATCCGTAATCTTTTACAAATTCATCAAGGATCGGCTCAAGTCTCTTTTTGAAGTCCCCCATCGGATAATCTGCCTCACCGTCAAGCTTATGGTAAGGTATACCGTATCCGCCGCCGAAATCGATAAACTTAAGTCCCTTAAAGCCTCTGGCTATCCTTAACAGATTCCGGACAGCATCAAGATAGGGTTGCGGATCCAAAAACTGTGAGCCTATATGCTGATTGATACCTACAAGTTTAAGCCCATACCTGTCGAGCACCTCGTGGATCTTATCTATGTCAGCCTCTGCTACACCGAACTTCGTCTTTTTACCTGCAGTGACAACCTTATCACTATGACCTGCTCCTACACCGGGATTGATCCTCACGGCACATTCATACCCTTTGCATTTCTTAGAAGCAAGTTGCCCATATTTTTCAAGCTGTGAAAGTGAATCAAGGCTTGTAACGATGTCATTGTCGATCGCATATTCGAGTTCTTCATCACATACATTATTGGGCACGAAAAAGATCCTGTCTGAAGGGAAACCGGCCTTCTTAAGTATCATAAGTTCGCCGACACTCATGGCATCGCAGTTGATACCTTCCGACAGCGCAACCTTAAGGATCTCTATATTGGTATTGGCCTTTATCGAATAATTGGCAGTGTAATCATACTTAGTGATCACTCCTGCGACCGCCTTCATACGGCTTCTTATAACTTCCTCGCTGTATACATACAGAGGTGTACCATAATTAGCCACTATCTGCTCGGGATCATTGCCCTTAAAAAAGTCAATTGAATTAATAAATGAATCCATCTAAGAGAGTTTCCTTTCCTATAACAAATGTGCTCTTATCTCTTCTCCGCTCAAGGGGCTTAAATATGCGGGAGCTATGTCAAATACCGTCTTGCAGCCATTCACACCTTCATTATGAAGTCTGTTTATAGCTCTTGCAAAAGCGATCAAGACGCTTGAAGTAAATGCAGGGTTGGAGTCAAGCTTAAGGCTGTACTCAATGATGTTGTTATACTCACCGTCCCAGCCGGTCTTGCCGCTTCTGAATACAAATCCGCCATGGGGAATGCCTGCATGATCACGCTTAAGCTCTTCTTCTGATATAAAATGAACAGTGGTATCGTAGTCTGCAAAATAATTGGGCATTGTCTTGATATCCTGTTCAATCTTAGCCTTATCAGCGCCATCCTCTGCCACTACAAAACACTCTCTTGTATGCTTCTGTCTTGTGGAAAGTGTAGGATTCTTACCTGCTCTTACCGCCTCCAATGCCTCGGGTACTGGTATGGTATACTGCTTGCCATCCTTAACACCCTCTATACGTCTGATAGCATCTGAATGGCCCTGGCTTACGCCCTTGCCCCAGAATGTATAATCCTCTCCATCAGGAAGAATACAGTTGGCATACAATCTGTTAAGGCTGAACATTCCCGGATCCCAACCACATGATATGAGCGCCGTATGTCCTGTCTCCTTTGCAGCCTTATCTACAGCAGCAAAATGCTCCGGGATCTTTGCATGTGTATCAAAACTGTCAATAACGTTAAACATCTTCACATATTCAGGTGTCTGCTTTGGAAGGTCAGTAGCTGAACCTCCACAGAGTACGAGAACATCTATCTTATCCTTATAAGACTCTATCTGTGATACATTTACCACAGGTACACCGGCTGTAAGTAACTTAACACTTGCAGGATCTCTCCTGGTAAATACTGCAACAAGTTCTGCATCCTCTGCCTGCTTTATCGCACATTCCACGCCTTTTCCCAAATTACCGTATCCAAGTATTCCGATCTTCATTTCTCTCTCTATCCTCCTGTCGTCAACACTTTGATGTATTGTATTAATTACATGTGATTGTATACATGTATTCATGTGTTTTGATTATGC